>JAOPWF010000383.1 GCA_025965815.1 Mycobacterium sp. | reverse complement strand
GACGTGGAGCGGACACTCGGATGGGTTGAAGCTTCACGCAAGAGGGTCTTGGCCCTAGGACGGACTGACTTAGCGGCGGTGATGCAAGCCGCGATCGATAGCCTCCGCAAGAAGCGCGTCGTTTCTTAACAAGACACCTAGTCCGACACTCTGGGCCGCCAACCAAGAAGGGCGGGCCGGCTCAGCGCAGCCGAGCGGCGGGGGCCAGCACAGAGCAGGTCGGGTGGGTCGGCGGCCAGAAGAACGTAGCGCAGTGTTGACCGTCGCTGAACATGCAGACCATGCCGTCACCGTCGGTGCTGATGATGCGGGGCCGAGAATGCCCCACCCGCGGTAGCGGGTAGGGCATTGGTCGGTGTGGTGACGGCGTCCTCGGCTCGGTGACGGCGCATGATCGGTGGTTCAGTCGTGGCCACTTTCGGTGACGGCGATGCGGGCGGACTTCTCGTCGACGATCGCTGTCTTCGCGGCGAACGCGGCAGTCAATGCATGCACCGCGAGGTTGTTGACCGCCCGCGGATACCCGCGGGCCGCGTTGTGGATCAACGTCACCGCGTCATCGGAGAACAACGGATCGGTGCGGCCGGCGATCTTGCAGTGATGACCGATGTAGTCGGTGGTATCGGCTGGCGCCATCCCGTCCAATGCGTAGCGCACGGCGATGCGCTGATCGAGCGCGGCGAGCACTCCGAGCCGCAGCCGGTGCCGCAAGGTTGGTTGCCCGACGAGCAGCGCCGCGAACGGCGATCCCGAGTCCATGTCGTGGTTGGTCAACATCCGGATCGCTTCCATCTGCGCGTTGTCGAGCAGATGCGCCTCGTCGATGACCACGACCGGGGTGCGGCCGCGTTCGGCGTGCTCGGCGGCCAGGGCGTCGGCGGCTTGCGGTGCCAGGGTCGCGGTGTAGAAGTTCGGCACCCGCCCCAGTGCGGTCACGATGTGATGCAACATGCCCCGCACCCCAACCGAGGGGTTGGGTAGGTAGATGATGACGTGCCGCGCCGGGTCTAGTGCGGCGGTCGCGGCCCGGATGGCGACGGTCTTGCCGGCGCCGACCTCCCCGGTGATCACTCCGATCGCGTGTTGGTCCACGCACCAGGTGATCCGGGCGACGGCTTCGGCGTGGCCGGCGTGGCGGTGCAGCATCGCCGGGGCCAGCCCTCGCCCGAACGGCATGCGGGTGAAACCGTAATACGATTGCAGCCGTTGAATACTCATGCCGATGTTCCGTTCCGGTCGATGATGTCCTCGATGCTCAGCTGCCCCGGGATCTGCTCGCCGTCGGCGTCGGCGTTGCCGTCGACCCGGCCGCTGAACAGGGCGTCGTATCCGATCCGCCGGTCATTGCGGACCTGCTCGTGATGGGTCCGGGCGGTCAACTCCAGATAGTCGATCCCCGTCGCCGGGGGTACCGGTGGCTCCGGTGTTTCCGGTCGGGCCTTGGGGTGAACGTGGCGGGTGATGTGGTGCGCCACGGCGCGACCGTGAGAGACATCGCGGTAGCGGACCTCGACGGTTTCCATGTCGAACGGGGAGAACACCAACTCCACCTTGCGGCCGACCAACGCCTGATCGACCTGGAAGGTGTTGCCGTGCAACGACACCGTGGCGGTTCGGGTGACCGTCCGGAATTCCGACCACAGGAACGCCTCGGTCAGATCCGCCCCTGTGGGCATCGCCGCGGTGCGGCCCAGCCGCACCCACCCGGCGTCCCACCGATCCAATGGGCTCTGTCCAGTCTCTGAATGCACCCTGCGGTGGTACTCGGTTTCGATCCACCCGGTCAGCAGCCGGTTGAGTTCCAACAGGGCGCTGCGGTGATCGATGCCCGCTGCGGCTAGCTCCTGCGCGGTGGTGTCGGCGACCTCGACGAGGAACTGCTCACGCACGGTGCGGAAGAACCGTTCGATCTTCCCGCGGCCCTGAGGCCGGTGCGGGGTCGAGTGCACCAGCCGGATGCCAAGTTTCGCGCACGCCCGCAACAGCCAGGCATCCACGAACGCCGACCCGTTGTCGACATACACGCTGGCCGGAACCCCGTGGCAGGCCAGCGCCGGTTCCAACGCGACTCCGAGGCGCACGGTGTCCTCGGCGAACCCGAACCGGTAGCCGCAGATCAGCCGGGAGTGATCGTCGAGGAACGCGAACAAATAGGTTTTGCGGCCACCAAGCTTCGGGCCGTGCAACGCATCCCCGGTCCAGCGGTCATTCGGGTTCTCGGCTTCGAACCGGCCGAACACCACCGCGGTGTCGGCGGCGGCCGGGCCGATCAGCTCCAGGCGGTGAAAGTGGCGCAGCAGTGTCGATTCCGATGGCGACCAGCCCGCGCTGGCCCGCAGGATGCGCTGCACCTGCGCGGCGGTCCGGGCCGGGTTCTCCCGCTTGAGTGCGGCCGCCATCTCCAAGGTTGCGGTGTCGGTGCGCGGCGACGCCGTTCGCGGCGAGGGAATGAGTTCGGTGAACCCGCCGGCGCGGTAGCGGCGGATCCACCGGTCCAGCGTGTCGCGGGAATAGCGCACCCGGGATCCGAACGGGTCGACGTGATCACGGGCGGCGATCTCGCGGACCAGCCGGCCACGGGCCTTCGTCGACAACCCCGCATCCAAGGCGGGGCAGATCAACTGATACCGGAACAACCCGACCGCGTGGCCTCGTTCCCGTCGCTTCTCATCCTCACTGGACAACTCGATGGCTCCTCGCATCACGCGGTGCCGCCCAAACCCGTTGCCGGGCAGTCACCCCCGCGACGATGAACCATCCCCGCCGCCGATGTCAGGGTCAGTTCGTGTTGCGCGAACCGCTGCGGGCACCGGTGGCCATCCCGGGGACAACAGCCGCCCACCGCTGCACCCGGCAGCGACCCGGGCCGCCGTCACCGCACCGAGGACCGAGCCATCGCCGAACCGCGCCGCGATCGCGGCTCTGGCCGCACCGACTGCAGCCAGCACATCCCCGCACCCCGACCCGGTCGCCTTCGGTATCGACACATCCACCCCCGCAGTGACCGCGACCGCCACGAACCAATTACGCACCACCGCCGCGCGCCCCTCGATCACCCGCAACCAGCCACGAACCGTCCCGGCCGGAATGCCCAATCGCTGCCCGACCAGACGATGCCCCGCACCGGCGGCCTTGGCCACCAACGCCGCCCAGATCAGATCCGCCAGATAGGCCCTGCGCAGCAACAACGTCACCGGCAACAACACATGCGTCACCAAACACGAACGGCATCGCGACCGACGAGGTCGGACCGACTCCGACATCCCGGCCACCGGTCGAGAACGGGCGAAACCCCACCCCGTCAACACCCCGTCCGGACACGACGGGCACGACACCTCACCAGCGGCCAACCGGGACTCGACGCGAACGGGATCGACCTCTACCGTGACCATCAGTGCCTTTCGCACTACGCACGGCGCTCCCGAGGTCTCGGCCAAGAAATCAGCGGGGGCGCCGTGCACCCATCAGTTCCTCGACACACTGACGGTGCAGACCACCAAGATCAAACCCAAGCCGGGCCAACCAGCCCATCGGCTTGCTCAACGACGATTACCGACCCGATACTCGGCATCCTCACAGACGCTCAACAGCGCAGACGCGGCCTGAGCCAAGGCGATTACCACGCGGCTACCCAACACCCTCCCGCCGCCGTCCGCGCCTACCAGGCCGCGCCCTCAGACCGAGCTCGCCAAGAGCTGCGGACATGCCGCAAGATCGTGACCGCGCCCGCACCACCAAGAGCCTGCCCCTGCACTCCCTGCGTACCCGCGGTCTGGCCAAAGCCGCTAACCCGCAGCATGATCAGTGCCGGATTGAGGCCGTGAAGTCGCTTAGGATCCAGGCCCCACTTCTCCAGAACATGAGCTACCTGGTGGAGCCGGTCAGGACGGGCAAGGCGATGATCCCCTTGATACACGGCAAGGAAGGCTTCGACTACCTCGCTGAGGATCCCGAACTTGCCGAGATCTTCAATCAGGCAATGACCAGCTTTTCCGAATTGACGGTGGCACCGGTAGTCGCCGGCTACGACTTCAGCGTCTATCCCACGATCGTCGATGTCGGCGGCGGGCGCGGCCGACTACTGGCGGGCATCCTGGCGGCGACACCAACCGCGCAGGGTGTTCTCTTCGACTTGCCACAGGTAACCGCAGGCGCCCCGGATCTTCTGCGCAAGTACAACGTTGCCGATCGGGTACGTATTGCGGACGGGTCGTTCTTCGACAGCGTCCCAGGCGGTGGCGACGCCTACATCCTGAAGAACATCATCCACGACTGGCCCGACAACAAAGCGGTGGAGATCTTGCGTAGTGTGCGCGCGGCAGCCCACCCCGGCGCGACAGTGTTGCTGGTAGAGTCCGTGATTCCGCGGCACAATCGCGAATTCATCGGTAATTGGCTGGATTTGGAGATGCTGCTCGATGCGGCGGCCCGCGAACGCACCGCAGCCGAATACGGCCGGCTACTTGCGCAAGCCGGACTCCGGATGACCCGGGTGCTAGAAACCGCCTCACCGTTCAGCCTCGTCGAGGCCACCGCCGCCTGAGCCCGTGAACGAGTTTCGTATCGGGCTCTAACCTTTCGGTCGGCCACCAGTTCCCGGCATTGTTAGCATCGGGTCGTGAGCGAGCGAGTCGAGGACGAGCAGATGCGCACGGTGCGGTTGCTCGATGCGCAGGACAAAGCGGCGCAGTTGTTCGCCGAAATCGAACACCGTGACATCGTCGTCCCCGGGATCACTGAGCGCCAGGCCAGCGACGCCATCCGGGACCTGGCGGCCGATCTGTTCAGTGTGGACCGCTTCTGGCACAAACGCGTCGTGCGGGCCGGCCCGAATACCCTGCAGCCCTATCGGGAGAATCCGCCTGATCGGGTCATCGCCGATGACGATGTCGTGTTCTGCGACTTCGGGCCGATCTTCGAGGAGTGGGAAGCGGATTTCGGTCGCACTTTCGTCCTGGGAAATGATCCGGTCAAGCTCCGGCTCCGCGAGGATCTGCCTGTTGTGTGGCAGGCAGGCCGACGCTTCTTCGACGCGCATCCCGATGTGACGGGCGAGCAACTCTTCGCCCACATGGTCGAGCTGAGCGAACGGGCCGGATGGGAGTTCGGCGGCACCATCGCCGGGCACTTGGTGGGGCAGTTCCCGCATGAGAAGATCAGCGGCGACGACGTCGAGTCTTATATCGCGCCCGGCTCCGATCGGCCGATGCGCCGCCTGGACCGGGCCGGCCAACTGTGTCACTGGATCCTCGAGGTCCACCTCGTCGACCGGCCCCTTCAGATCGGAGGCTTTCACGAGGAGCTGCTCGATATCGGCGAGCCGTAACCGCGCCGCCTTCGGCCATTATCGCCGCAGACGCGGATAGAGACGCCTATTTCGCCTGCATCCTCGGACGTTTTGGCTGTATCTCCAGCGTCATTGTGGATAGGATCCGGCGGTGTCGATGATCCGGATCCGCGAGGCGGCCGAACTGCTGGGCGTCAGCGACGACACAGTGCGGCGATGGATCGACGACGGCAGCCTGCCGGCCGGCCAGGACCAATCCGGCCGGAAGGTAATCGCGGGGGACACCCTCGCGGAATTCGCGCGCACCAACGCCGCTCCGTTGCCGCACGATCCACTCGGCGTCGGTAGCTCGGCGCGCAACCGTTTCGTCGGTCTGGTCACCAGGGTGATCACCGACAAGGTGATGGCCCATGTCGAAATGCAGTGCGGGCCATTCACTGTCGTTTCCCTGATGAGCGCCGACGCGGTGCGTGAGCTGAAGCTCGAGCCAGGCAGTATCGCCGTCGCCGTCGTCAAGGCCACCACCGTGATCGTCGAAACTCCCGGACGAGACAAATGAATGGCTCGATCGGACTGGCCGTGGCCGGCGTCCTGTCCCTGGCGCTGGTCAGTGGCTGCGGCTCGTCGACCCAGTCGTCGGGCTCCACGTCCGCGGCCTCATCAACGACCGCCGAGGCATCCGGGAAAATCATTGTCTTTGCGGCGGCTTCGCTGAAGCAGTCCTTTACCGATATCGGCGAACAATTCAAAACCGACAATCCTGGTGCGTCGGTGGAGTTCTCCTTTGCCGGCTCCTCCGATCTGGTCACCCAGTTGGCTGAGGGCGCACCCGCCGACCTGTTCGCCTCGGCCGACGCCAAGAACATGGATAAGGCCGCCCAAGCGGGTCTGCTGGCCGGCGACGCGGTGAACTTTGCGTCGAACACGCTGACCATCGCCGTTGCGCCCGGCAATCCGAAGAACATCACGTCCTTTCGGGATCTGACGAAGCCCGGCCTGAACGTCGTCGTGGGTGCGCCACCGGTGCCGTGCGGAGCAGCCACCCAGAAGGTAGAACAGGCCACCGGCGTGAAGTTGTCCCCGGTCAGCGAGGAATCCTCGGTCACCGACGTCCTTGGCAAGGTGACCACCGGCCAGGCCGACGCCGGGCTGGTCTACGTCACTGACGCAATGGGCGCCGGTGACAAGGTCGCTTCGGTCGCATTCCCTGAAGCCGTGGGTGCGGTCAACATCTATCCGATCGCGGTCCTCAAGGAGTCCAAGAATCCTGATCTCGCACGCCAGTTCGTCGATCTGGTGACCGGCGATGCCGGAGAGAAGGTCCTGAACAAGGCTGGCTTCGCCAGGCCCTGAGGCGCTGAGGCGCTGAGTTCGCCGCTAGCGCGGAATGAACGCCGGCATCGCGTCCCAGCCCGGCGCCGTGCCCGTCGGAGAGCCCGTCATCGGTGACCACGTTTCCGGCCTCGGGAACGGCATTACGTGCCACGATGGGGTAAGCCCAAGCCGCAACCGCGGCGAGCAACAAGTCGAGTGGTGTGCCGATGGCCGGTATCGACAAGGGGACAGGGCGCGTGGCGGTCGTGATCGCGCTCCTCGTCTTCGCGGCCGCGGCGTTGCGCGGGTATCTGCCCGACGGGCAGGGCGCATCGCGCGAGCAGCCGACCGACAGTCCGGCCAGCGTGTTTGCCGTCGTCGCCCTGCTCGGTGTGTCGGTGGTGATCATCGTGATCGCAAAAATCGCGTCGCTACGCGATCCACGCACGACGGCAGTCACCGCTGGCGGGCTGCCTGGTGCGCTTGGCGGCAAACGGTTGCGGCTGAAGTGGCGGTTCTTGCTGATCGGACTCGGCGTCATCCTGGCCTGGCTACTGATCGTCATCCTGCTCGCACGACTGGACCTGCGGCACAGTGTCGATCCACTCGCCGCTGTTCCGGGTCCGAGTACCGCTGCACCGACCGCGCCACCCACCCCGCCGCCGTCCGCGGCACCTCCGGAGGCAGACGGAATCGCATTTGGTTTTTTCGTTGGGGCCTCGGCGGTCTTGCTCGTGCTGTTCGCCATGGCAACGGCTGTCGCCTCCCGCAGGCGGCGGCGCGTCGATCCATACCTCGCAGCTGACGATACTTTCGCGCCTGTCTCCTCGGCACCTGGATCGGGATCGCTCGCGCTGGCTGCGGAACTCGGACTGGCCGAGATCGGGGACCTCAGCCGCGAACCGCGGGACGCGATAATCGCGTGCTACGCGGCGATGGAGGAGGGACTCGCGAACGCTCCGGGCGCGGTACCGCAGGATTCCGACACTCCATCGGAAGTGTTGGCCCGGGCGGTCGAGCATGGTGCGCTGCGTGCCGACAGCGCAACGGAACTGGTCGACCTTTTCGCCGAGGCGCGGTTCAGTCCGCACGTGATGAGCGAGGGACATCGCGAGGTCGCTGTGCGGGTGCTTCGGTTGGTCCTGGCTGAATTGCGGAGCGTGACATGAAGGGGGTCCGGAGCGACTTGGGGACGCTCATGGCTGTGAGCCTTTGCGTCATAGTGGGAGTCGAGTTGTATGCGATCTTCCAGCCCGATCGCCGGTTCGCGCTGTGGGTATCGGGCGGCGCGGGTGCCGCCGTGCTGCTCACTGTGCGCTGGCTGCTGGCAGACGCGGCCAAGCCGCCGCCGGACGAGCCCGTGTCCAACGATCCAGCGGAGTCGTTGCGGCGCTGGATGTCCCGAACCCAGACGTTGATTCGTTGGTCGGAGTCCAGCAGAGCCGATTGGGATCGGCACCTGCGCCCCAGGCTTGCGCGGGAGTTCGCGATGGCAACAAGCCAGCGGCAGACCAAAGACCCGGCGGCGTTCCAGGCCACCGGTCGGATGCTCTTCGGCGCGGACCTGTGGCAGTGGGTGGATCCGGGGAACATCGCGCGAACCGGTGGTCGTGAGCCCGGGCCGGGCCGGGCCGCGCTCGAGGAGATCTTGTACCGATTGGAGCGGGTATGACGATGCCGGCCACGGAGACCACCGCACACGCCGAGGCGGTGCTCGACGAGATCGAGCGGGTGGTGGTGGGGAAGCGCTCGGCGCTCACGCTCATCCTCATCGCCGTTCTGGCGTCCGGGCATGTGCTCATCGAGGATCTCCCCGGCCTCGGTAAGACGCTGATTGCGCGATCCTTCGCGGCAGCCTTGGGACTCAGATTCACCCGGGTGCAATTCACTCCGGATCTGCTGCCCGCGGATCTGCTCGGATCCACGGTCTACGACATGCAGTCCGGTCGTTTCGAGTTCCGTGCCGGGCCGATCTTCACGAATCTGCTACTCGCCGACGAGATAAACCGGACGCCGCCGAAGACCCAGGCGGCGTTGCTGGAGGCGATGGCGGAAGCCCAGGTGAGTATCGACGGTGAAACCCATAGGCTCCCTGTGCCGTTCATCGTTCTGGCTACGGATAACCCGATCGAGTACGAGGGCACATATCCGTTACCCGAGGCGCAGCTGGACCGGTTCGCGATCAGACTCGAACTCAAGTACCTCTCGGAGCAGGACGAGACCGCGATGTTGCGCCGCCGCCTCGAACGAGGTTCGGCCGAGCCCACGGTGAATGAGGTGGTGGGGGCTCACGACCTCATTGCCATGCGCGAATCGGTGGAGCAGGTCACCGTTCACGAGGACGTGCTGCATTACGTGGTGTCACTGGCAACGGCTACCCGCAAACATCCCCAGATCGCGGTCGGTGCCAGCCCGCGGGCGGAACTCGACCTGGTCCAACTTGCCCGTGCGCGCGCTGTCTTACTGGGCCGGGACTATGTGATACCGGAGGACGTCAAGATGCTCGCCATTCACGCTATGGCACACCGGATCAGTCTGCGGCCGGAGATGTGGGTGCGGAAGATTCACGGCACCGATGTCGTGGAAGAACTGTTGCGGCGCTTGCCGGTTCCGCGGGCGAGCCGGCGGACCCAATGATTGCGCGGGGTAATGGATCCGCGTAGTACCGAAGTCGAGTTGCGCTGGCGCGCATCACCACTGACGCGGGCGATGGCGACCTGCGTAGGGGTGGCCCTCGCCGCTGCGTTGATCGGGGCGCGCTGGCAGCTCATTGCGTTCGCCGCGCCGCTGCTGGGGGTGTTGTGTTCCATCGGCTGGCAGCGACCGGTGCCGAAGGTTCACGTGCACAGCGAACCCGGTTCGGCGCGTTGCTTCGAAACGGAGCAGACACGGCTGAGCGTGTGGGCAACGGGGGAGTCGGCTGACGTTGGGGTTGAACTCACTGTCTCGGCTGTGGACGGGATGCGACTCGACGTTCTCAACGGCAATGTCGGCTGGCCCACGACGGTCGAGGCGTCCGCCGAACGCTGGGGCCGCTACCCCGTCCGGGCCCGGCTCGACGCCGTTGCCCGGGGCGGATTGCTGGCGGGGAGGGCCACAGTCGACGCCGCTGACATCTACGTGCTGCCCCTGGCGCCGCCACAGTCAACGGGAATCCCGCGGACCGAATTACCTGACCGGCTGGGCACCCACCTGACGCGACACATCGGCCCAGGCGTCGAGTACGCCGACATTCGGGCCTATGTCCCCGGCGACCAGCTGCGGACCGTCAACTGGCCGGTTAGCGCCCGACGCGGCAGCCTGCACGTAACCGAGCGGCTGACCGACCGCGCTGCCGATGTGGTGGTGCTGATCGACACGAGCGCGCAGGCTCCAGGTCCGGCGACCGCTGCTACCGAGCGCACGGCGTACGGCGCCGCTCAAGTGGTGCAGAGCGCGCTGCGAAACGGTGATCGCGCGGGGATCGTCGCGCTCGGGGGCCGGCCCCGGTGGCTCGGCGCCGACATCGGGCGGCGGCAGTTCTATCGGGTGCTCGACACCATGCTCGACGCCGGTAGTGGATTCGAAACCACGACAGGAACATTGGCGCCTCGCGCGGCCGTGCCCCCCGGCGCGATCGTTGTTGCCTTCTCGACGATGCTCGATACCCAATTTGCGTTGGCATTGATCGACCTGCGCAAACGCCAGCACACCGTCGTGGCGATCGACGTTCTCGAAGGCGCCCCGTTCGAGGGTGAGCTGGACCCGCTGCCGGCGCGCTTGTGGGCTCTGCAACGGTCCGCCATGTATCGCGATATGGGCACGATCGGTGTCGACGTGGTCTCCTGGCGAGGGAACAGCACCCTGGATCAGGCGATGCGTCTGGTGCCGGATCGGCGGCGTTCGGTGCGACGGGGGCGATGACATGACCCCGAGCGTTCAACCGGCGCCACGCGCCTTCTCGACCGCTTTCGGACTCCTGATGGCGGCGGCAGCCGCGTTCCAGGCCGATGGGCTCGCCATCGTGGCGGTAATGCTCGCCGTCATCGCGGTGCTGGCCGGTCTCCAATTCCGCGCGGGCGCAACGCTTGCGGTGCTGCTCGCCGTCGCGGCAATCGCGATATCCGATCCGTCACCCTTGTTTGCCGCGCTGTCCGGGCTTTCGGCCACCGCCTACCTGTTGCTCCGCCACGCGGTCGGATCGCGGGCCGGTGTCACGACGACGGGGCCGACAGTGGTTGCGGTCATGGGTTTTACGTTGGCCGGACTACTCGCGACATTGTTGCCGACACAGGTGCCGTGGCTCCCGCTGCTGGCGCCGCTCCTGATGGTCGGCATCTATGCGCTGGTCGTGCGGCCGTTTCTGGCCGAATGAGCGCCGTCGAACAGCGGCGCCGGTGTGGTCTGGCCCACAGGTAGTCGGCTACTCACGCGTTTCGGCGGCGACCGGCCTTAGGTTTCTGGCATAACCGCCGGTTCATCCGGCTCTACAGCACGAGAGGTGTACCGACTGTGAACGCACTCATCGCCTGCTCGGCCCTGGCTCTGATCGTCGCCGCGGTCGGGCGCCCGTATCCGCAGTCGTGGTACTACCGCTACGACTCCCGACGCTGATCTACCTGGTGGTCATGCCGGCAGTCCGATGGATTTGAACTCCGGACACTCCGGGTAGCCCTGCTCGCCGTTGCGCCGACCCAGGCCCTTCGGCTCATGGGCACAGGAGCGCTGGCTGAGGCGCGGCGAAGGGAGGTGGCGGCCCTGTCCGTGCTGAAACTGTTGGGTTCGGAGGCCATCCATAACGCATCCGACCCGCTGAGCCTGGAGGATTGGCGACCCAGCTGGTTCGCCCGCTACACGGCAGCTTCACCGGCGGCACCTCGGAAATCCAGCGCAACATCATCGCCGAACGGGTCCTCGGCCTACCGCGCGACTGATGAGGCAGACACCACCTGGATCACGTTGCTGTGCCGGCGGGCGTTCGGGCGAGCGACGTGGAACGTGGCCGGGTCGTCGAACTGGCGGGGATCACGGTTGGCCGCGCCGTTGAGCACCATGGAGATGGTGCCGGCGGGATGTCGACGCCACCGACGGTGGTCGGCACCCGCGCGAGCCGGAAGTCGCCCTTGACGGGGCTCTCGATCCGCAACGTCTCCTCGATGAAGTTGGGGATGCGGTCGCGCTCGGTGCGCAGAAGTTATTGGAGTCCCGGGTTTTCGGCGAGGATCTTCAGGGCGGCACTCACAGGCGGACGGTGGTCTCCTGACCCGCCGAGAAAAGATTGGCGGCCACAGCGACGACATCACCGACGGCGGGTATGGAGCCGTCGGGGAATCTCGCAGTCGCCATGCCCGTAAGAACGTCATCACGCGGCTTCCGGCGACGGTCGTCGATGTAAGTGGTGAATCGCCCGTACAGATACTCCAACGGGCCGTGCGCCAAAGTCTCCTCGCCGGTGCTGCCGACGCCACCGCCAGCGTGTTGGCCGAGGGCCTGCGAGAAGCCCGCCCGGTCTTCTTCGGGCACGCCGAGCAGGTCGGCGATCACCAGCAGGGTGAAGGGACCGGCGACCTCGCTGATGAATTCGCCCTGACCGCGGGCGAGGAACGGATCCAGGACGCGATCGCCAGTCGCCACATGAACGCCTCGTTCTCTTTGAGGCGCTTGGGCGTGATCAGTCCCATCAGCAGAGCGCGGTGATCGGTGTGGGTCGGCGGGTCCTGCTTGCCTGCGCGTTCCCGGTGTCCGAGGAAGCCGGTTACATCACCGGGCAGGTCGTCGGCGTCAACGGCGGCCGCAACACGTGAGTCGGGATCGCTAACGGCGGTTGTCGCGGCGCCGATGCACCGAATCGACATTGGGCGGGAAGAGATCAATGACACCGACGTCGCGCAGGGACATCTCGTCACGGACAGGTCGGCGCGCGGCACTGGCCATGTCCTGGTAATCCCACACCAGATCCCCAACTTCTCGGGCAAGACGTCCAGCCGCGGTGGACACGATGCCGACGATGCGGCGGGCATGCATCGCTGCAGCATTGACAGCCTCGTGTGTGACGTCCACAGCGCGCTCGATTTCTCTGACCATCTGACCCCATCCTCCCAGTGCGGTGCAATTGCGCAATATCACACTATGCGTACCCAGCCTATCGCCGCATTCCGGCCACTCCCGGGTGCGTGACCAGCAAAAAGTTCATTGCTGCACAGGGTTTTTCGTTACATAGCCAGCTCACATTGTTGCCATAGCTCGCACAAAATCCCGAGTCCTAACGTATCGGCATGTACGGCGAACTTGCGCCGCACAGACCCAGAAATGGAGTTGGCTGTATGAACCTCAAGCGCATGCTTTGTGCGTCGTCGCTCGCAGTCGGTGTCGGGCTGACCGGGCTACTCGGAGTCGGACCCGGGACCGCTAACGCAGACCCGGGGCAGCCTTGCGGCGCACCGAAGGCTCCGGTCTGCCAACAGGGCCCGCAGCAGGATGGACGGGGTGGACCTCGGCAGGATGGGCAGGGTGGTCCCCAACAAGGTCCGCCACCGGACGTCGCGCAACGGGGCATCGACCAGGGGCGCCAGGACCACCGACCGTTCATGTACGGGGGCCAGCAGGTCGACCCGGTGTTCGATAACAATCACAACGGCTGGGGATTCTGGTTCTTCGGCATGTGGATTCCGCTGTAGACAGTGCAGATCGAGAGAGGCTCACCGCTGCGGTGGGCCTCTTTCATTTGATCGGCTTGTCGGTGGCTCAGCCCGCGTTCCGATCTACCGACCCGAGACCGAACGGCAGAGCCACTTTCCACGTCAGGCCGGCCAACAGTTCGACGCCATGATCCATATCGGGAGCACCCGCGCACTGGAGCCACCCGAGCCGACCAGCGAATGGGTCGCCGGTGAACTACCCGAGACCTATCCTTGCCGCGGTCGAACCGAGGAACAGGCGGCGCGGCGCGGCGAGCCTGCTGGAAACCGCCATGATCAGGTCCCCGTCCTGCCGCTCCAGCTTGTTGACCGCCGCCTCGATCGTCGGGCCGTCGGTGATGGTCGATTTACCGGAAAGTCTTCGGGCAGGGCGTCTTGGCGGTATCCAGGAGGTGGCAGGCGTGGGCGTGGGCCCGCTCCCGAACGGCGTCGTCGTGACCGCGCAGCGCCCCGAACATGGGGTCAAGGGCCACCAGGGAAACAAGCTTCAGCGGTGTGCCCGCGGCCTTGCCGGCCTGCACCGCGGTCTCCAGCAGCAGATCGGCGCCCTTGCGCTCGCCGACCGCGCACGTGACTTCGCGGACCCGGGCGACCTTCGAGTAGCGGGTGCCGCGCGGCGCCAGCGCGAGCGGCACCGGAGAGGAGTAGAGCAGCGCTCCGGTCACCGATCCGATCGAGTACCTGCCGACCAGGCCGCCGCCGGCGGCTCCCACCACGATCGCGTCGGCCTCTAGACTAGACGTGCCGACTCCTCGATCAGCCCCTCCGCAAACGACTCGATGAAGCTCACGTGCGGGCTGACGTCGACGTCGTCGGGCACCGTCGCCATCGCCTGCTTCAACCATTGATGGCCTGCTCGGCGAGGAGGTCCTGATACCCGCCCACCGTCACCATCCCCGGCAGCAGCCGGTCGGGCGGCAGCACGATGCACAGCTCATTCGGGCGCCCAGCGTTCGGGCGAGCCGTACGCCGAGCGTGAGGCCGTCATCACCGCTCGGCGTGGCGAGGTAGCCCACACCGGGCCGTCTTCCGCCAGACTAAGCAGTGGCGACGTATTCAGAACAGTGGCAGCCCAGGGTCCAGCCCCAGCCGAACGCGGCCGGCGGCCTCGAGGAACTGCGTGGACTGGTTGGCGTGCTGCAGTGCCGCCATGCCGTCGCGGAAGTAGCGTTCGAGCGGATTGCCGCGGTACAGCGCCGACGAAGACGCCAGCTCGTACATCGCCACCAGCGCTTCCCTGCTCACCTGGGCGGCGTGGGTCATCGCGGCGCGCAGCAGTGCTCGCTGTTCGAGCGTGACGGTCTCCCGGCGCTCCGCGGTGGTCTGCAGCGATTCCGCGGCGGACCAGAGCAGCAGCCGCGCGGCGTGCAGAGCCGTCTCGGACTTTGCGAGGGTGTATTGCGTGCGCGCGGCCTCCGCGATGGTGCCGCCCGCGAAGGCTCGCTTGCCGGACGCCAGCTTGACCATTTCGTCGATCGCGCTCTGCGCGACGCCGATGACGACCGCCGTGCATCCGGGAAAGACCAGCGCCGGAAAGAAGCCCCGGTAGAGCTTCTGGTCGATCCTGGCCGGGGTGTCCAGCGGCGGCGTCACCAGATCCGTTGGGATGAAGGCGTCTTCGGCGAGCACGTCATTGCTGCCGGTGCCCCGCATCCCGCTGACGTTCCACGTGTCGTCGGCCTTCAGCTGATCCCTGCGTACGGCACACAGCCGGATATCGGGCGCACCGGCCTGCGTGATGCGCGGCTGGCCGTTCTCCGACACGACACCGACCGCGATCAACCAGTCCGCAGCGTGGATGCCGCTGACGATCTTCCAGTGTCCCGACAGCCGGTAACCACCGTCGACTGGTACGGCGGCACCGGGCATGCCCGAGTTGGCCAGCGTGGGTTCGGCACCCTCACTCCAGATTTGGGCCGCGCCCGACTCGCTGAGCAAGGCGCCCCATGAAGCCGTATTTTGCGTTCCACACCAGCAACCCGACCGAGGCGTCGATGCGGCCGAAGTTCTCGTATATCCCGTAGCACGTCGGTGAGCGGAGTCTCAGAGCCGCCGAACTCACGTGGGGTGAGCAGTCGGAACGCGCCCGCGTCCCGAAGCGCGGTGTGCAGCGTCGCCGGAATGTCGCCCCGGATCTTGGATTCGGCGATCGCGGCTTCGATCGAAGGCCGCAACAGCGATGGCAACTTCAGCGGGTCGGCGGACGCCGGACGTGTCGGTTTCGGGCACGTTGTCTCCTCAGGAAGATGTCGATCCGATAATCGGGCGGGTCACACCATCCGGCCGATGCGCTCCTCGACTCCGAGCAGTGCCTTGCCGTAGATTTCGTAGCCGATCACCACGTTGAGGCCGCCATGGCGGGCGGCGGTGTTGGCGTCGCGCCAGTACTGCTGCATGCGACTGGATTCGGCGAAACCGCCCGCGCCGTGGACATTGGCCAGGATCTGGATCGCTTCTAGCACCTGCTGGGCCGCATACCCAGCCCGGGCCCGCGCCTGCGCCCGCACGTCATAGGTGACTTGCTCGCCGAGGACGGCGGCCGCGTCCAGTTCGTCGGCGATGTCGTAGATGTGCAGCTGCGCGGTCTTGACTTTCACCGCCGCCTCGGCGATCTGGATCTGCACGCCCACCGAATCGCTCTGCCGGG
>JAOPWF010000382.1 GCA_025965815.1 Mycobacterium sp. | reverse complement strand
TCCGTCGCCTCGCTCCACGGCTCGCCCGCGAGGCGCACAGTTCCCGAGTCGGGTTCAAGACGCGCCAACACGAGGGGCGCGGTAGTGGTCTTCCCTGAGCCGGATTCGCCGACGATGCCGAGCGTCTCTCCGATACCGATTGAGAACGAGACATCCTGGACAGCAGTTCTTTTCGCGCCATCAGGCCCACGGAATCGCTTCACCAGACCGGCCGCCTGCAACACGACGCCATCGGCAGGATCGCTCCGACGACCGGTGTGCACTGCCCGCGGCGGCACCGCGGAGAGCCTTGCGCCTCTGCGGTGCGCAGCGGGCACCGCGTCGAGAAGGGCACGCGTGTAGGGGTGACTCGGGTTCGTGAGCACGTCGGCGACGGCGCCCTCCTCCACGAACAGTCCGTCGCGCATCACCGCGACGCGGTCCGCGAGGCGGCTCACCACGGCGAGGTCGTGGCTGATCAGGATGAGGCCGGTGCCCCGCTCCTTCATTGTTTGGAGCAGATCGAGGATCTGAGCCTGGATCGTGACATCGAGTGCGGTCGTCGGTTCATCGGCGATCACGAGCGGCGGGTCGAGCGCGATCGCCGACGCGATCAGGGTGCGCTGCCGCTGGCCGCCGGACAACTCGTGCGGCAGCTGACGGGCGCGCAGTTCCGGCTCGGGCACGCCGACGGCGGTGAGCAATTCCAGCACCCGCGCGCGCCGCTTGGCGCGTCCACCCAACCTGTGCACCCGAAGCGTCTCGGCGATCTCGGCCCCAACCGTGCGCAGAGGATCGAGCGACACGAGTGCGTCCTGCAGCACGAACCCGACCTCGCGGCCCCGCACCCGCCGCCAGTCGCGATCGCGATTGTGCAGCAAAGACTTTCCGCTCATGTCGAGCCGGTTGGCGCTGACATGCGACGAGGATCCCGTCAGGCCGAGCAGCGTACCCGCGGTGACGCTCTTGCCGGAGCCCGATTCACCGACGATCGCGAAGCACTCGCCGGGCGACACCTGGAAAGAAACGCCGCGCACGACGTCACGCCTGTCGCGGCCCGTGCCGAACGCGACGGTGAGGTCGTCGACGTGAAGTAGCGGTGTCATGCGAGCCGCCCTTCCAGACGCTGTTGGAGGTAGCGGCCGAGCACGGTGACGGCCAGTGTGCAGCCGACGATCGCGAGGCCTGGGAACAGCTCGAGCCACCACGCCGTCGATACGAAGTCGCGGCCGGCGTCGAGCATCGCGCCCACTCCGGTGCGGGCGGCGCAACGCCGAGGCCGAGGAAGCTGAGTGACGACGCCCACACGATCGACTGGCCGATGCCCATTGTCGCGAGCACCACCAGCGGCCGCATCGCGTTCGGGAACACGTGTTGAGCGATGATCCGCCTCGGCTCGTGCCCCAAAACCCGCGCGGCGCTGACGTAATCGGAGTCTTTGACGGCGATCACCTGGCCGCGCACCATCCATGCGTATCCGGCGGCCGAGCCGATCGCCACCGCCACGATCTCGGTGGCAACGCCAGGCCCGAACATCGCGATGAACAACAACGCAAGCAGCAGACCCGGCAGCGCGAGCACCACTTCGAGGAATCGGCTGATCGCACCGTCGGAGATGCGGCCCCCCAGTCCGGCGGCGAACCCGAACGCAATAGCGGCGAGCAGCGCCAGCGCGGTGGCCCCGACACCGATCAACAGCGAGCTGCGCGCACCGAACACGACGCGCGTGTAGATGTCGCGACCGGACGCGTCCGTGCCGAACCAATGGTCGAGCGACGGTCCCTGCAACGCGGCCTCGATGTCGGTGTCGAACGGTGACCCACTCGTGAAAACCGAAGGGACGGCGGCCCACAAGAGCACCAATGCAAGGAAGAGCGCGGCAGCGATGACCGCGGGGCGGAATGCGTGGCCGCCCCTGACTCTTAGGCCCGAGCCGACCCCTTGGATGTTCAAGGCATCTGCGACGTTGACAGCCATCGTCACGTGCTCCGTAGTCGTGGGTCGACACGCACGAAGGCAACGCGCACAAAAAGATTCGCGATCACATACACCGCGGCAACCAACAACGTCACACCCACCACGACCGGCATGTCGTGGGACATGACGGCGTCGACAAGCAGCCGGCCCAGGCCCGGACGCACGAATACTGACTCCACGATCACGGCGGTGGAGAACAACGAACCGAGCGCCCACCCGGACAGCGTGATTCCCGGCAGGACGGCGTGACGCAGGGCGTGGCGCCAACGCACACCGAAATCGCTCAGCCCCCGTGCCCTGGCAGACACCGCGAACGGCTGCTCCATCGCCGACGAGAACTCCTCGCGCGTCACCTGGCCGAGGTAGCCGGCGAGCGGCAGCGCGAGCGTCAGCGCGGGAAGCACCAGCCCTTCGAGACCGCCGTCACCGACGACCGGAAACACGTGCAGGTGGAACGCGAACACGACCAGCAGCACAATGCCCAGCCAATATTGCGGGAGTGCAGCGAGAAAGGTCTCGAGTCCCGAACCGACTGCGGCCAGAGAGCGGTTCCGGTGCGCGGTCAGCAGCGTCACCGCGACGGCGATCAACCAAGCGACGAGGAGCGCGGTGATCGTCAGCGTCACCGTCGAACCGACCTGCTGCGCGATGATGTCTGTCACCGGCTGCTTGCGGATGTACGACGCCCCGAGATTCCCCCGCAGCAGACCACCGAGATAGTCGAGGTACTGCACGATAACCGGGCGGTCGAAGCCGTACTGCTGGTTGACCGCGGCCAACTGCTCAGGAGACGGCTTCGCACCGGCACCACCGAGGATCGTCTGGGCGGGGTCGGTCGGCATCAGCTGCTGGGCGATGAACGTCAGAGTGGCCGCCCCCCAGAGCACCCCGACGACGCCCGCAACGTTGCCAAGCGCCCGCCGCAGACTCATGGCGCGAGCCACGCGTCGTGCAGCACAGGCTCCCCCTCCGACGGCTCGATCCAGACATCCTGTAGGCGCTTCTTCGCCACCAAGCGAGTGGTCTGCGGGTACAGGCCGAGGTGGTAGGCGTTCTTGGCGACAATGTCTTGCACCTGGCCGTAGTAGTGCTGCTGCTGTTCGGGGTCGGTCGAAGCGGCGACCTGGTGTAGCGGCGCATCGATACCCGGGTTCGACACCCAAGACATGTTGTTGCCTGGCGCCAGGTTCAGCGAGTCTGTCGAGTAGACGATCGACAGCACCAACGGCGTGGGGCTGTTCCAGTACGCGCCCGTCAACCCCTCGTACGAGTCCTTGTTCGTGAACGCCGCGAAGTACTGATCCTGAGGGATCGGCTTGAGTACGACGTTGAAGCCGATCTCCTTCTCCGCCGCCTGGATGTCCTGGAACAGCGTCACGTCGGTCGGCGGTGTGTCGCCGGGGTCAGACGAATAGACGAAAGTCGCGCTCAGCTGCTTTCCGCCCTTGGTCCGGAATCCGTCGGCGTCGCGCTGCGTCCAGCCCGCGGCGTCGAGCAGCTGGTTGGCCTTGTCCGGATCGCCGGTGTAGTAATCGCGCAGATCGTTCTTGAAGAACGGTGTCGTCGAGGACAGCGGCCCCGGCTCCCAGTTGAAGACCCCCAGATAGGCGCTCTTGACGGCCGCTTCGGCGTTCGATCCGTGAATGAACGCCTGACGCACGGCGACGTCGTCGAACGGAAATCGAGTGGTGTTGAGCGCGATCCCGTTCGGCAGGCCGGTGTGGCTGAACTCCTGCAGCACGAGATTCGGGTCGTTCTTGAGCGCCGCGTTCTGCTGCGGCGGCGGGTTGAAGATGATGTCGGCGCCCTGGCCCTGAACGGCCGCGAATCGAACGGAGCCGTCCTCGAGGAACTTCCAGCTGATGTGGTCGAGGTAGGCCGGGCCCTGATGCTTGGCGTCCGCAGGCGCGGAGTTGTAGTCGGGGTTGCGGTCGAGCTCCACACTCTGACCGTGGATCCATTTCTTGACACTGAATGGGCCGGTCCCGACTGGCGATTGGCAGTTGGCTTCCAGTCCGCGGGCAAGCGCCTTCGGCGACTGAATGCCGAAGAACGCCTGCGAAATCACTTGCAGCAGTGCCGAGTAGGGTGTCGACAACGTCAGCTCAAACGTCGAGGGATCGACCGCCCGGGACGACTTGTAGTTCGGCTTCAGGTAGCCGGCGTCGGTGAGCGACTGCGTTGCCGGATCCAGCATGTGCTCGAAATTCGCCTTCACGGCGGCAGCGTCGAGAGGTGTGCCGTCATGGAACTTGACGCCTTGCTTGACCTTGAAGGTGTAGACGAGGCCGTCAGGAGAAATCGTCCAGGAGTCCGCCAGCCACGGCACGACCGTGCCGTCGCGCTTCTCGGAAACCAGCGAGTCGAGGTATTGCCGTGCGACGTACGTCTGCGGCATATCGCCCAGATTGTGCGGGTCGAGGCAGGTCGGCTCGCGGTCGGCGCCGTAGACGATCGACCCGCCACTCACCGGCTTGCCTACCGGACCCGAGGACGATGTCCCGCTCGATCCGCAGCCGGCGAGCAGGAGTGTCACGGCTACTACGGCGAGGCCGGGAAGGGCACGGCTGGCGGTTTGGGGAGCGGGCATCGCTGGCTGTTCTTTCGGTCGATGTGGAGTAGCCGACACGACGCGGGTGGTCATGGGATCGGAGTGATTCGGCGAAGCTCGTGAATGCTGGCTCCGTGACAATGCCGCAACGAGATCCCTAGCGGTAGCAATCAAACCGGCACGATTCTTTCTCCGGCTGCCAGCTCACCCGCCGTCGTGACGCCGGTCACGCGGACTTTGAATCGCGTTGAGAGAAAACGGTGATCGCGAGCGGTGTTGCGGCGACACTACTGCCAGTGCCCGTGAAACTGCATTGGTTCCTGCCCACTTACGGTGACAGCCGCCTGATCGTCGGTGGCGGCCACGGCACCCCAGCCGAAGTCGCTCATAGCGACCGCGATGCATCCATCGACTACCTGGCCTCCATCGTCCGGACGGCCGAGTCGTTCGGGTTCACCGGCGCACTGATCCCAACCGGCGCGTGGTGCGAGGACGCGTTCGTCACCGCCGCGCTGCTCGCGCGCGAGACCACCTCGCTGGCGTTTCTCGTCGCGTTCCGTCCCGGCCTGGTCAGTCCTACCCTTTCGGCACAGATGGCCGCCATATTCGCGCGGCATGCCCCAGGCCGCATCCTGCTCAACGTCGTCGTCGGCGGTGAGGCACACGAGCAGCGGGCATTCGGCGATCATTTGGACAAGGACGCGCGGTATCAGCGTGCCGACGAGTTCCTCGACGTCGCGCGCCGGCTGTGGGCCGGCGAGACGGTGACGACGCACGGTGAACACATCCGCGTCGACGACGCGTCGCTGGCGACATTGCCGAATCCCGTTCCGCCCCTGTACTTCGGCGGCAGCTCGGCTGCGGCCGGGCCGGTAGCGGCACGGCATGCCGACGTGTATCTGACGTGGGGTGAACCGCCTGCGGCGGTGCGAGAGAAGATCGAATGGATCAGAGCGACGGCCGCCGAAAAAGGCCGGTCGGTGCGCTTCGGCATCCGACTGCACACCATCTCGCGCGACAGCGCCGACGAGGCGTGGTTACAGGCGGACAAACTCGTCGATGCGCTTGACGACGAGACGGTCCGCTCGGCGCAGGCCGGCCTGAGTCGCAGCCAATCCGAGGGTCAGCGCCGGATGCTTGCGTTGCACGAAGCCAACCGCGCCGACGGCACCTGGCACGACGCGCGCGCCCTTGAGATCGCACCGAACCTCTGGGCGGGAGTCGGTCTGGTCCGTGGTGGCGCCGGCACCGCACTCGTGGGTAGCCACACCGAGGTCGCCGACCGGATCGCGGAGTACGCGGAGATCGGGATCGACGAGTTCATCTTCTCCGGCTACCCGCATCTCGAGGAGCTCTTCTGGTTCGGCGAGGGCGTGGTGCCGGTCCTGCGCGAACGCGGCCTGTTCGACGGCGGTCGCGTGGACGCGGCGCCCGCGTCGATACCGTTCATCGGCGCGGCGCGGTGACCGCCCCCAGCGCCGCGGACAAAATCGCCTCCGTCGAGCACGCCCTTGAGGTCGCGGAGCGGCTGGCGGCCGAGTTCGGCGCGGAGGCGGCTACCCGCGACGCCGACCGCGACTTGCCGCACACACAGGTGCGGACTCTGAAGAGCTCCGGACTGCTGGCGCTGTCGGTACCGGCCGAATACGGAGGCATCGACGCTCCGGCCGCGACGGTGGCGGAGGTGTTCCGGTTGCTCGGGCACGCCGATCCGTCGCTCGCTCAAATTCCGCACTCGCACTTCACGTTTCTGGAGGCACTGCGGCTGAAGGGGACGCACAGTCAAAAGGCGTTCTTCAACAACCATGTCCTCTCCGGGGCACTGTTCGCCAACGCCCAGTCCGAACGCGGCCCACACCCGGTCGACGTCGACACCACCACTCTCATCGAGTCGGGCTCGGGTGATCACGCGCTATCGGGGCGCAAGTTCTACTCCACCGGAGCGCTTTTCGCGGACTGGGTGATCGTGCGCGCGTCGCAGGCGGACGGCTCCGGCGACGCGCCGACCTCATCCACTCCGAAAGTGCTTGCCTTCGTTCCAAGGGACGCGCAGGGGCTCCACGTCATCGACGACTGGGACGGAATGGGCCAGCGGACCACCGCGTCGGGCACAGTCACGTTGAACGACGTGCGGGTGCCGGCCGAACACGTCGTGCCGTTCTCTCCAATCTTCACCGAGCCCACGGTGTACGGTGCACACGCCCAGTTGCTCCACGCCGCCATCGATGTCGGTATCGCGACCGGCGCGCTGGCCGAGGGTGTCCGCCAAGCCGCCAAGGCCCGGCCACACTTCGAGGCCGGGGTATCTTCTGCCGCAGAGGATCCCACGCTGATCCACGTCGCCGGTGAGCTGACCGTGACCGTCCGTGGGGCCCAGGCGCTGCTCGCCGAGGCGGCCCGGCAGGTCGACGCCGCACGAGCCGACCTCACCGACGAAACCTCGGCAGCCGCGTCGGTCGCAGTCGCTGTCGCTAAGGTGGCCGCCGCCCGGGCATCGATGGAGGCGTCGACGGTGCTCTTCGAACTCGGCGGGACCCGAAGCGCATCCGGGACCGGGAACTTGTCTCGATACTGGCGCGACGCCCGCACCCACACACTGCACGACGCCACCCGCTGGAAGCTTCACCACATCGGTCGATACGTGCTGTGCGGTACCCGGCCACCGCGCCACGGCCAGCTGTAGGGCTGAGGGTCAGTTCCCCTGGCCGCCACGGCCCAGCGACGGGAGGTCTGCAACGGGATCCTTGCCGTTGATTAGCCAGTCGCCGAGGATCCGTGCCTTATATACACGCGGGTTGTGCGACGCCAGTGTTCGGGCGTTGCGCCAGTGGCGGTCCAGCGATAGCTCCTCGGACACCCCCGATGCGCCAAGCGCATCGAAGACGGTTGTCGTCGCCTGCAGCGCGGCCGCGATGATCACCAGTTGCGCCTGTGTCACCGCGACCTCGGCGTCGATCAACCGCTGTCTGGCGGTCGGCACGGGCGCGGTCGTAGCGTGCCGAGCCACTGGCGGTGGTGCGCTGACCGAAGCCGCGCCAATCGTCGACCAGGCTGACGCCCGGATCGTCAGCGCCGACCAGTGCTGTCAAAAACTCTCCGTCGTCGTCGCGGCCCAACACGTCGAGCCAGTCGGCGTAAAGGCTGCCCGTCGCATAGTATTTCGCGCCGGTCACCACCCAGTGGTCATCTTCCGGGGTGACGGTGGTGACGAGGTTGGCGAGCGTGACGTTGTTGGCCTCGGTCCAGCCGCCGCCGACGAACGCACCGGCAAGGAACCGCTTGATCCACGTGTCGTTGCTTTCCGATACCGACGCGTTCAGCCTGTCCTCGACGAACGCGAGGTGGTTGCGCCAGATGTGTGACACGTTGGCGTCGGCCTCGCCGAGGTCGGCGAGCAGCAGGAACGTCGCGTATGTCCGTTCACCTGGGTCCTGGCCGCCGATCGGGATGCTCGACGGGTGACGTTGCGCCGCCACCCGGCGTCGAGGAATCAGCAGAAGATTCCAGTCTTTATGGCGGATCCGCCATCTTCCGCCATTTCAAACTGGAATCCGCCACGGAAAACTGGAACAGTAAACGCCGCGAGCTGTTGGCCGTCGATCGTCACTTAAGCACTACTAATGCAAGGCAAGAAACATTAGCTGTACTGTTTGAGCCCTTCGCCTTAGCGTCGACGCCGTGACCTCCCCACTCTTGCTCGGCTTCATCACGTCGCTGACCCTGATCGCGGCGATCGGCGCGCAGAACGCGTTCGTGCTGCGCCAGGGCATCCGGCGTGAGCACGTCCTGGCGGTGGTGGCCGTGTGCACGGTGTCCGACGTGGTGCTGATCGCAGCCGGGGTGGCCGGCTTCGGCGCACTGGTCGCGACCTACCCGAACATCGTCACGTTGGCGAAGATCGGCGGCGCCGCCTTCCTGATCGGTTACGGACTGCTGGCGGCACGCCGCGCGCTGCGGCCCGGCGCGCTGACACCGACGGGGTCCGCCCCGGCACGCCTGACCGGTGTGCTGCTGACCTGCCTGGCCATCACGTTCCTCAACCCGCATGTGTATCTCGACACCGTGGTGTTACTGGGTGCACTGGCCAACGAACATCACGACGGACGCTGGTTGTTCGGCATCGGCGCCGTCACCGCCAGCGCGGTGTGGTTCGTCACGCTCGGCTTCGGCGCCCGCCGCCTGAGCGGACTGTTCGCAACGCCTATCCCCTGGCGAATTCTCGACGGCCTGATCGCCGCGACGATGATCGGACTGGGCGTGACCATCGCCGTCGGCTGATCCGCCGGCCAGCATGCTGACCTGAACGGCGTTTTGGATCACGCGGGATCGGCGATCATGACGTATGACCACCAAAAAGGCCGTGTTCATCACCGGTGCCGCAGCAGGGATCGGCCGCACGACCGCGCTGACCTTCGCGGCCAACGGATACACCGTCGGTGCCTACGACATCGATGAGGTCGGACTGACGACATTGGCCGACGAGATCGACAGCCTTGGCGCGACGATGCGGGATGTCGCCGGCCCAGCGGCTCCGGTGATCACCGGACACCTCGACGTCACAGACACCGCCGAGACGGCACAACGTGTTGCTGAATTCGCCAAGGCAGCGGGTGACCGTCTGGACGTGATGATCAACAACGCGGGAATGCTGCTGGCCGGCCGCTTCGAGGACATCGATGTCGGCGCCCACTTCAAGGAGATCGACATCAACACCAAGGGCGTGGTCAACGGACTGCACGCCGCCTTTCCCTATCTGCGCTCCACACCCAGCTCGGTCGTCGTTAATCTCGCTTCGGCGTCAGCGATCTACGGTCAGGCCGAACTCGCCAACTACAGCGCGACCAAATTCTTCGTCCGTGGCATCACCGAGGCGCTCGACATCGAATGGAGCAAGTACGGCATCCGGGTGATCGCGATGTGGCCGCTCTACGTTCAGACCGCCATGACCGAGAACATCAGTACCGGCACCACACAGTCGCTGGGCATTCGGCTGACCGCACAAGACATCGCCGACGCCATCGTCGCCGCGGTCGAGCCGTCACGGCTGCGCAGAACCATTCACCAGGTGCACTTCCCCGTCGGTTCGCAGAGCAAGGTGATGGCCACGGGTGCCCGGTTCTCACCGGCGTGGCTGACGCGACTGGTCAACAAGCGGCTGGCGCATTCGTAGCTGGGCCTGGCGCGCATTCTGTTCGGCAATTTCGGAGAACCCTCAGCGGTTTGCCGGGCTGCCAGAAAACTTGACGGATACGCTCACGTAGTGCAAGCACAGTGGAGCAGGCGGGGCTTCTTCGGCGTAGCGGGCGTGGCCGGGCTGGTCGTAGCTGCGGGGTGCTCGGACAAGCCCGGCACGGTCGCCAAGGACGGATCTGTCACCGTCAAACACGCGTTCGGCGAGACAACAATCCCCGGGCCACCTAAACGTGTCGTGAGTGCCGGCTTCACCGAGCAGGACTGCCTGCTGGCCGTCGGAGTGGTGCCGATCGCGGTCACCGAGTGGTGGGGCGGCGAGCCGTTCGGCGTGTGGCCGTGGGCGCAGTCCAAGCTCGGCTCGGCCCAGCCCGCCGTGCTTGGCCTCGGCGACGGTATCCAGGTCGGCCCCATCGCCGCGCTGAAGCCGGACCTCATCGTCGCGACCAATGCCGGCGTAGATCAGGACACCTACACCAAGCTTTCGGCCATCGCGCCGACCATCCCGCAGTCCGGTCAGGACCCCTTCTTCGAGCCGTGGAAGGACCAGGCCACCACCATCGGTCAGGCGGTGTTCCAGGCCGACCAGATGACATCACTCATCGCCGACGTCGACGGCAAGTTCGCAGCGGCGGGTAAGGACAACCCGCAGTTCAGCGGAAAGAAGGTGCTGCTCCTGCAGGGCAACACCTACTTCGAGAACAGCGTCGTCGCCACGATGCCCGGCTGGCGCACCGACTTCCTGACGCAGATGGGGTTGACGACTCCCGACAACATCAACTCGTTCGGGCGCGACAACCACCGTGCCGTCATTCCCCTCAACCAGATTAGGCCAGTGCTCGACGCGGCCGACATCCTGGTCTGGTCCACCGAGAGCGATGAAGAGAAGGCGGCGCTGCTGGCCGATCCGAACATCGCGGCGCTGCGGGCCACCCGGCAGAACAAGAACGTCTTCGTCGGGAAGGAACTGTCGGGGGCGATCGCTTTCTCGTCGCCGCTGAGCCTTCCGTACGTCGCCGCCAGGCTGCCGCCGATGCTGGCCGGACGCTGACCTGAGCTGCTCACCCGGTCCGGCGCCACCCGATCTGCGGTGCTTGGATGGCGGGGTGACCAGCGAGACAGGCACGGATGCCGGAGGGCAGGAGCGAAGCGACCCGGGAAATGACACGGGATCCGGGGAATCGGAACAGGTCAGGTTCGCCCAGATCGGATCCGCCTACTATCCGATTCTCGTCGCGGTCTTCACCGCTCTAGTGCTGATCTCCAACATCACGGCCACCAAGGGTGTCGCGTTCGGCCCGATCATCGGCAATTGGTCGATCGTCACCGACGGCGGGTTCATCGTGTTCCCGCTGACCTATGTCATCGGCGACGTGCTCAGCGAGGTGTACGGCTTCAAGGCCACCCAACGCGCCATCTTCCTCGGGTTCGCGATGGAAGCGCTGGCGGCGTTGGCCCTGTGGGTGACCATCTACCTGCCCGCCGCCGACTTCAACCAGAACCAGGCCGCATTCGAGGCGGTGGCACACGCGTTCACCCAGCTGATCGTCGCCGGGCTGGCGGGATTCATCGTCGGCCAGACCATCAACGCCTGGGTGGTGGTGCGCATCAAGGCTCACACCAAGGAAAAGCACCTGTGGGCCCGGCTGGTCGGCTCAACGTTCGCCGGACAGTTCGGCGACACGCTGGTGTTCTGCAGCATCGCCGCCGGGGCGATCGGCATCAACACCTGGCGCGACTTCGTCAGTTACGTGGCGCTGGGCTGGGTCTACAAGACCGCGGTCGAGATGGTGATGCTGCCCATCACGTATCGGGTGATCGCGTACATCAAGCGACATGAACCCACGTATTTACCGGCTGTCTGAGTCTTCGGTAAGGCAGCTCTGGCAGAGCTCCTAAACCCGGCTTGAGCCAACGTACTCGGCGGTAGCTTGTGTGAATGAATGTGGCAACGGATCTACGGGTTCTTGACTACGGCGACCAGGCGCTGCTGCTTCAGTTCGACAGCACCGCAGAAGTACTGGCATGGACAGACGCCCTACGCGATGCGGATCTGCTCGGTGTGGTCGACATCGTTCCCGCCTCCCGAACGGTGCTGGTGAAGCTCGAGAGTCCCCGATACCAGTCGGTCACCCGCCAACGACTGGACAAGCTGGACCTCGGTTCGGGCGCCGTCGAGGAGGTCGCCGAACTCGACGGACCCCCCGACGGCCGGATCGATGTGGTGATCGACGTCGTCTACGACGGCGACGACCTCGAGGAGGTGGCCCGCATCACCGGCCTGGGCACCGAGCAGGTCATCTCGGCCCACACCGATACGCCGTGGCGGGTCGGATTCGGCGGTTTCGCACCGGGTTTCGCCTACCTGATCGGCGGCGACCCACGGCTCAACGTGCCGCGACGGGCCGAGCCGCGAACAAAGGTGCCGGCCGGGTCTGTCGGGTTGGCAGGCGAATTCAGTGGCGTGTATCCGCGGGAGTCACCGGGTGGCTGGCAGTTGATCGGTCACACCGACGCGGTGCTGTGGGACGTCGAACGTTCCGATCCCGCGCTGTTGACACCGGGAGCCTGGGTCCAGTTCCGTGCCGTTCGCTAGCCGCCGCTGAAGGAGGGGACTGACGTCATGACCACCACTGTTAACCCCGGGTCGCTTCGCTCCTGCCCGCCGACCCTGGAGATCCTGCGCACCGGGCCGCTGGCCCTGATCGAGGACCTCGGCCGGTCGGGCATGGCCCACCTGGGCGTCACCCGCTCCGGGGCGGCCGACCGCCGATCACACACCCTTGCCAACCGCTTGGTCGCCAACCCGGGTGACCGCGCCACCATCGAGGTGACGTTCGGGGGGTTCACCGTGCGGGTCCGCGGCGGCGATGTCGCGATCGCCGTGACCGGTGCCGACACCGATCCGGCCGTCAACGGGGTCCCGTTCGGCACCAACAGCATTCACCACGCTCACGATGGCGAGGTGATCTCGTTGGGAGCCCCGCATTCCGGGCTGCGGACCTACCTTGCGGTGCGCGGTGGTTTCGACGTCACGCCCGTGCTGGGCTCACGCAGCTATGACGTGATGTCGGCGATCGGTCCGCTGCCGCTGCAACCGGGCGACGTGCTGCCGGTCGGCGAGCACACCGACGACTTCCCCGAACTCGACCAGGCTCCAGTGGCGGCCATCGAGGATGACCTGCTGGAATTGCGGGTGGTGCCCGGTCCGCGCGACGACTGGTTCACCGATCCGGATGTGCTCGTGCACAGCGAGTGGGTAGCCTCCGACCGAAGTGACCGGGTGGGAATGCGGCTGGTCGGACAGCCGCTGCAGTACCGCTGGCCGGATCGGCAGCTGCCCAGTGAGGGCGCGACCCGCGGCGCGATTCAGGTGCCGCCCAACGGGTTGCCGGTGATTCTCGGACCCGACCACCCGGTGACGGGCGGCTACCCCGTCATCGGTGTGGTGAGCGACGAGGACATCGACCGGGCGGCCCAGGTCCGGCCCGGCCAGACCGTGCGGGTGCATTGGTCCCGTCCGCGACGCCCCGGACCGGATGGCTGGTAGATACTCACACTGTGCACACCCAGGTTCATACGGCTCGCCTGGTCCACACCGCAGACCTCGATAAGGAGATGCGCCTGGGCGCCTATCGGCTGGTCATCGACGCGTTCGCCGGCGAGTTCACCGACGACGACTGGGACCATTCACTCGGCGGCATGCACGCGCTGATCTTCCATCACGGCGCACTGATCGCCCACGCTGCGGTGGTGCAGCGCAGTCTGCTGCATCAGGGCACCGCGCTGCGCTGCGGCTACGTCGAAGGTGTCGCGGTCCGCGAGGACTGGCGTGGGCAAGGACTGGCGACCGCGCTGATGGACGCCGTCGAGCAGGTGGTGCGCGGGGCCTATCAGCTGGGCGCGCTGAGTTCGTCGGAGATGTGCAGGCACATGTACACGTCGCGGGGCTGGGTGCCGTGGCGCGGCTCGACATCGGTGCTGGCACCGGCCGGGCTCACCCGCACTCCCGACGGAGACAGATCGCTGTTCGTGCTGCCCATCACGGTCGAGTTGGACACCGCCGCGGACATCGCCTGCGACTGGCGCGACGGGGATGTCTGGTAACGCTCCGGGCGTACGTTGGACAAGGTGACAAGCACAGAGGATTTCCGTCCCAGCACAGAGATGTTCGACAAGCTCTACCGTGGTGAGCCCACCTTCGAGGGTGCGCCGAAGCCCACGGGTGTCCCCTGGGATGTGCGCCAGGCACAGCCCGGGCTGATGGAACTGGAGGCCCTCGACGGCATCGCTGGCGAGGTGCTCGACATCGGCTGCGGGCTCGGGGACAACTCCATCTTCCTGGCCTCGCGCGGACACTCCGTCACCGGCCTGGACGGGTCGGCGGCCGCGATCGAGAAGGCCCGCGCCCGCGCCGCGGAGGCCGGGGTATCGGTGACCTTCGGTGTTGCCGACGCCACCAACCTCACCGGCTACGACGGCCGGTTCGACACCGTCGTCGACAGCGCCCTGTACCACTGCCTCGATGAGCAGGGCCGCCAGGACTACGCCGCGGGCCTGTACCGGGCGACCCGTCCCGGCGCCCGCTGGCACTTGTTCTGCTTCTCCGACGGCAATATCAACGGTGTCGTCGCGCCGATGGGCGCCGTGCCGGAATCGAACATCCGGGACACCCTGACCGCGAACGGCTGGCGCATCGATTTCCTCGGGCCGACGACCTATCTGGCCACCACGGCCGGCTTCGTCGGCGACGTCGACGAACTGCCCGAGGCGCTTCGCACCCAGATGGGCGAGGAGGCGGTCAAGCGGATGCGCGACATCGGCGACCGGTTCAAGACCATTTCCGGGCTGATCGACGGCGATCGGGTGCACCTCCCGTTCAATGTGGTGCACGCCCACCGTGTCGACTAGACCTCACAACTTGTCCAGCCTGCCGGTGAGCGGAAGTTCACGGTGGGTGACCGACCGCAGCCTTCGGTAACAATGGCTTGGCAGCGTGGCCGTCGATGACGCACCGCGACACGGCAGGACTGCAGGGCAACAATGGCGTTGTCCTGCTTGGTGGCACCGGCTACTGCGACCCTTCCCGGAGTTCCTCGACGAGCTGCGCGCCGCGGGCGCCGAGGTGGTCCCGATCCGGGTGTACCGGTGGCGCCCGCCACCCCGCGACGGCGACTTCGACCAGCTGGTGGCGGGTATCGCCGAGCAGAAGTTCGAAGTGCTGACCGCGCTGCGCACCGGGGTACATGCGACGTGCGAACCTCCACTGCTGCAGTCCCGAACCCTGCGGGTCCCGGGTCACCCGCTCGAGATCCGCGGCACCTGCGTCCTGGTCGACGGCGTGGTCAAGTAGCTGTCGCCTGCGAGCATGGCGACGATCCGCGCACTGGCGCAGCGTCCCGGCGTGGTGGTCTCGCGCCGCGATCTGCTGTGTGCGCTGCCCGGGTCTGGAACCGCCACCCACGCGGTCGAGACGGCGGTGTTGCGGCCGCGAACCGCGTTGGGCGACAAGGACATCGTGGCCACGGTTGTGGAACGGGGCTACCTGCCGGCCGTCGACGAGCCGCTGGGGGCAACCCGATGAACCTGCTGTTGATCGCCCACGGCACACGCAGACAGCGCGGCGTGGCGATATTGCCGGAGCTGGTCTCTTGGGAGCGCGCGCTAGCTGGACCAGCGGCCCAGCATCTCATTCACCCGCTCGGAGAGAGCGGCCTGCAGGAACGGGCCAAAGCTGATGCGTGCCACGCCCAGCGGGCCGAACGATGCGGGGTCGTCCTTGTCGGGCAGCGCGATGGCGTTGATCGGCAACGGCAGCTCGGCGGCCAACCGCCGCAACGTGTCCGGGTTGTGGCGGCCCACCGGGTACAGCACATCGGCGCCGGCCTGGGCGGCCTCTGTCAGCCGGGCGATCGCACGGTCGACCCGGTCGGCGTCGTCACCGTCCTTGCGCAGGAACAGGTCCGTGCGGGCGTTGACCACCACGTGCACCCCGGCGGCGTCCGCGGCGGCGCGCAGGCCACCCACCAGCTCGGCATGCTCACTGGACGACCGCAGGCGTTTGCCCTCGCTGTGCACGGTGTCCTCGATGTTCAGCCCGACCGCCCCGACTCCGATCAGGCCGTCGATCAGCCGCTCCGCCGTCTGGGCATAGCCGGACTCGATGTCGACGGACACCGGGACGTGGACCGCGTCGGTGATCTGCACGACCCGGGTCAGCAGGTCGTCGAACGACATGCCCTCGTTGTCCGGTTTGCCGATCGAGTCGGCCACCGGGTGGCTGCCGACCGTCAGGGCCGAGAAGCCCGCGTTGACGGCTAACTTCGCCGACCATGCGTCCCATACCGTAGGCAGGATCACCGGGTTGCCCGGTTGGTGCAGTGCCAGCAGTGTGGCCGCCCGATCCTGAAGAATCTCCTTGCTGGGCACGTTGTCAGCATTCCTTGTCTTCCGTCGTCCGGTGGAGCAATGGCTCGTCAACCCCGACCATTCCTCGACGTGACCTGTCTCACGTCTTGTTCATGATGTAGCTAGCATCAGTTGTCGTACCGTGATCCATGACACCTTCAGTCCAAGGAGGTCCGTTGTCCAACGCTGCCGAACTTACCGAGCTGCACCACCTGATCGGTGCGCTGCAGCGGTGTGTCACGTCGTTGAAGTCGCGGTATGGCGACTCCCCCGCCATGCGCCGCATCGTGAACGACGCCGAAAGAATTATGAATGACATCGAGCGTCTCGATATCGATGCGGGTGAACTCGACCAATCGTGGGCACACACTCCCCACCATGCTGAAGAAAAGATTCCCGTCCCGGATACCCAGTACGACTCCGAGTTCTGGCGCGGCGTCGACGACGAGGGCGTGGGCGGCAGCCGCGACCGGTAGGCGGCGGAGACGCCACACTCCGGGCCACTTCGAAGAAAGAGAACTGTGAGCGCACCTACAGCCGACCGCCCAGCGACCGGCGTCTTCTCGCCGACCCGTGCCCGGATTCCGCAGCGCACGCTGCGCACCGACCGGTGGTGGATGCCGAACCTGCTGACCGATCTCGGGCTGGCCGCGTTCATCATCTACGCGACGGTGCGGGCGTTCTGGGGCAGTGCTTATTGGGTTCCCCAGTACCACTACCTGACGCCGTTCTACTCCCCGTGCGTGAGCGCCTCCTGCGCGCCCGGTGCCAGCCACCTCGGCGTCTGGTTCGGGCACTTCCCGGCGTGGATCCCGCTCGGCATCCTGGTGTTGCCGTTCCTACTGGGCTTCCGGCTGACCTGCTACTACTACCGCAAGGCCTACTACCGCTCGGTGTGGCAGTCACCCCCGGGCTGTGCGGTCGCCGAGCCGCACAAGCGCTACACCGGCGAGACCGGGGTGCCGCTGATCTTCCAGAACGCGCACCGCTACTTCTTCTACGCCGCCGCGATCGTCTCGTTGATCAATACCTACGACGCGATCATGGCGTTCCACTCGCCGTCCGGCTTCGGTTTCGGGTTGGGCAACATCATCCTCGTGGTCAACGTGGTGATGCTGTGGGTGTACACGCTGTCCTGCCACTCGTGCAGGCACGTCACCGGCGGTCGACTCAAGCATTTCTCGAAACACCCGGTCCGGTACTGGATCTGGACTCAGGTCAGCAGGCTGAACACCCGCCACATGCTGTACGCGTGGGTCACGCTGGGCACCCTCGTGCTCACCGACTTCTACGTGATGCTGGTGGCCAGTGGAACCATATCTGACCTCAGATTCATTGGCTGACAAGCTCATTCACAAAGTTCTAGCGAAAAGGCGAGCGAGGATATATGGCTGAGGTCGAACGGCACCAATACGACGTCGTCGTGATCGGTGCCGGCGGCGCGGGTTTGCGCGCGGTGATCGAGGCCCGCGAGCGTGGCCTGCGGGTCGCCGTGGTGTGCAAGTCGCTGTTCGGCAAGGCCCACACCGTGATGGCCGAGGGCGGCTGCGCGGCGGCGATGGGCAACACCAACCCGAAAGACAACTGGCAGACCCACTTCTGCGACACCATGCGGGGCGGGAAGTTCCTGAACAACTGGCGGATGGCCGAGCTGCACGCCAAGGAGGCACCCGACCGGGTGTGGGAGCTGGAGACCTACGGCGCGCTCTTCGACCGCACCGAGGACGGGCGGATCAGCCAGCGAAACTTCGGCGGCCACACCTATCCGCGGCTGGCGCACGTCGGCGACCGCACCGGCCTGGAGATCATCCGCACCATGCAGCAGAAGATCGTGGCGCTCCAGCAGGAGGACAAGGCCGAACTGGGTGACTACGACGCCCGGATCAAGGTCTTCGCCGAATGCACCGTCACCGACCTGATCAAAGACACCGGGGCGAGCGGAGCGACGGGAGACGGGCAGGACCGCATCGCGGGCGCCTTCGCGTACTGGCGGGAGACCGGCGGGTTCATCGTCTTCGAGGCGCCGGCGATCGTGCTGGCCACCGGTGGTATCGGCAAGTCGTACAAGGTCACCTCGAACTCGTGGGAGTACACCGGCGACGGGCACGCGCTCGCACTGCGGGCCGGCGCCAGCCTGATCAACATGGAGTTCATCCAGTTCCACCCCACCGGCATGGTGTGGCCGCCCAGCGTCAAGGGGATCCTGGTCACCGAGGGTGTGCGCGGCGACGGCGGAGTGCTGAAGAACTTCGAGGGCGAGCGGTTCATGTTCAACTACATCCCGCCGGTCTTCAAGGGTCAGTACGCCGAGACCATCGACGAGGCCGACCAATGGCT
>JAOPWF010000221.1 GCA_025965815.1 Mycobacterium sp. | reverse complement strand
GCTTGTTGCGCACGAACCGGCGCAACACCAGGCTGCGTCGCGACGCGAATTTCGCCGCGTCCAGCCCGGACTGCGCCGTCGTGGAGGTTTCAGTGGTGAACGGTTCGCTCATGACACCCTCACCCTTGGGTCCAGCGCGGCGTAGATGACGTCGGACAGCAGACCGGCGAGCAGCACCACCGAGCCGGAGAACAGCGTTATCACCGCGATGATGTTGGTGTCCTGAGTGGCGATGCCCTGCACCACCCACTCGCCCATGCCGTGCCAGCCGAAGATCTTCTCGGTGAACACCGCGCCCGTGACCAGACCGCTGACCCCGTAGGCGAACAGCGTGGCCATCGGGATCAGGGCTGTCCGCAGCCCGTGTTTGAACAGTGCCCGCCTCCTGGTCAGGCCCTTGGCACGGGCGGTGCGGATGAAGTCCTGCCCGAGCACGTCGAGCATGGCGTTGCGCTGATAGCGGCTGAAGCCGGCAATGGACGCCATCGCGAGGGTGAAGGTCGGCAGCACCAGGTGCTGCAGCCGGTCGACGAACTGGTTCCACGCCCCGCCGACCGCGTCCGGCGACGTCTCCCCGGTGTACTGGAACAGCTGCACCCCCAGGATCGAGTTGACCCGCAGCGCCCCGAGGATCAGCAGGTTGGCGATGACGAACGTGGGGGTGCTCAACCCCAGCAGCGACAGCACCGTGATGACGCGGTCGCTCAGCCGGTACTGACGGATCGCTCCCCAGGCCCCGACGATGACACCGACGACGGTGCCGAGCACCGAACCGATCACGAGCAGCCGCAGGCTGACCCCGATGCGACGCCCCAGTTCGGCGGACACCGGTTGGCCGTTGACCGTGGTCCCGAAATCGCCCTCGACCGCGCCAGAGGCCCACTTGAGGTACCGGACCGGGATGGGCTTGTCCAGGCCGAGCTCGGCGGCCTTGGCATCGATGGCGGCCTGCGGCGGTCGCGGGCTGCGCTGCAGGAGGCTGACCAGGGGTGCGAACGTCAGCGACGTCAGGCTGAACGTCAGGAACGACGCCAGGACCAGCAGCACGATGTAGTTGAGCAGCCGGCGCGCCAGGAAGCGCGTCATCGGCCGTACCCGGCGTCCCGGGCCGCTGCGCTCCTGAGCCTCGGCTGCATGGGCACAGGGTAGGAGATGGCGCGCGCAACGTCCCGCCGGTGCTGGTTACGGCGCGTCCGCCAACCTAGGCTTTCGCACCGAAGGTGCAGGTGAAGCACGGCCCAGCGGCGTACGACGGTGCTACGTGCACCTTCCTCCGGGCCCCTCGTTGGTGCGCCGGGCCGACCAGAACCGAAGGGAGTGTCAGAACGGAAACCGAATCTGAGCAGGCGCGTCCAGCTGCCGGAAGTGTGCCCAGGATGCTGGGCTCCGGTATCAATATGGGCTCTACGAGCACCGAGACGACGCCACCGACGATGGAGGCGACATCGATGGCGGTGCCCACGCTCAAGGGGACCCGCACCGCTTCCCACTGAGGAACAGGGCCCCGCTGCACCATAAACGAGGGGCCTTCGGCGCCGAACGATCCATGCAACTTTTGTGCCGCGGCCGTCTTGCGGGCTCTGTGCTCCTATGTTTCGCCTCCTGGCGTCCTGGTTACCCGAGTATCGAGGGGACGACCTCGTCTCCTTGGTACACCGTTCCGAGGCCGTCCCGCCGACGGGATGGCCAACGGACCAGACACCGAATGGAGTGGTCAGAGGTGAATTCGAATCAGCAGAACCGAAGCGCCCGGCGTGGACGCGTCAAACTGCTGTCGGCGGTCATCGGCACCAGCGCCATCGTCGTCATGGGCACATTGGCTGTGGCTATCAATGAAGAAGGGGGCGGGTCCAGCACCCTGAACGGATCTGGGCCTTCGATTGGCGAAACAAGTACCCAGTCGACGGCGGCGACAACTCTTGTCACATCGGTTGCCACCCCGCCCATGACTGCCACCACACCAGCCGGATACCGCTGACGCCTGCCGGTCGCGGTTCCGTTGCACTTTCGTCGCCGATGGGTACTTTGTCCATTTAGACCGAGCAGCAGCCGGGTACAGGAATCTGGGCCAGCCAACACCGTGCCCTGACGCCTATCTGCGACTGAATTAGACGCGGACTACGTCAGACAGGAGCCCTGGGTGCTGATCGCGCCGGGGGGCTCTTGTGGCTAACTGCCATTAGTTCCCCGGTGGCGGGGGACCGCCCGGATCGGCCTTGGCGATGGTGGTGACCGTCGCGGTCTGATCAGTGAGTGTCGCACGGACGGTCACCGCGTCGTTCACCGAGAACGGCGGCCTCGCCCCGCCGGGGGCCCGGGGAATGACGTATGTGCGGGTGTAACCGTCGGCGCTGCGGGCGGTGATGGATGTTCCCGATATCGCCGTGACCGCCCCGGTCTGCGTGAGCGCTGTCGTATAGCCACCCTTGCCGTCGGCCAGCACAAACTCGCCATGCAGCGCTCCCGCAGCGGCCATGGGGTCTGCGCCGCCCACGCGACCGGGACCGCCGCTGTTCATGCCGCCCGGACCCAGGCCCGCGTGCATTCCGGGGCTCGAGCCGCTGCCACTGGCGGCGTAGATGGCCGCACCGCCGCCGGCGGCGATGGCCGCTGCCACGCCCACGGCGGCCACGGTCTGGCGCACGCCCCAGGTCGCCCGCGGTTGCGGCGCCCCCCACACTGGCTCGGATGTCGGGACCGACGTCGGTGGCAGTTGATCGGTGCTCATCGGACCACTGTGCGGCGGCTACATGTGCGTCCGCTGTGTGCCGGCTCAGCATCCGAGGGTGTCGCAGGTGGCTCCTCCGTTTCACAGCGTGCGCATAGACAAGGCACAGTCGGCGCCCACCTGCTGTGCGAATAATGGGCGTCGTGGCCAACCCGAACGTCTCCGCCGTCAACCAGAGCGATACCGAGCGCGTCGTCATGAGCCGGGCCGACGGCAGGCCGATCAATGTGCTCGTCGTCGACGACGAGCCGGTTCTGGCCGAGCTGGTGTCGATGGCCCTGCGCTATGAGGGGTGGGACATCTCCACCGCGGGCGACGGCGCGACGGCGATCGCGCTGGCACGGGACAACCCGCCAGACGTGGTGGTGCTCGACGTCATGCTGCCCGACATGAGCGGCCTGGACGTTTTACATAAGCTGCGCGAGCAAATCCCGCGGCTGCCGCTGTTACTGCTCACCGCAAAGGATTCCGTTGAGGACCGCATCGCGGGATTGACGGCAGGCGGCGACGACTACGTCACCAAGCCGTTCAGCCTCGAGGAGGTGGTCTTGCGCCTGCGGGCGCTGCTGCGGCGCACAGGTGTAACGACCGAGAGCGGTGGTGCCAAGATCGTGGTGGGCGATCTGGTGCTCGACGAGGACAGCCATGAAGTCACCCGCGGCGGCGACCTGATCGCCCTGACGACGACGGAGTTCGAGCTGCTCCGATTCATGATGCGCAACTCCAAGCGGGTGCTGAGCAAGGCGCAGATCCTCGACCGGGTGTGGAGTTACGACTTCGGCGGCCGGTCCAACATCGTCGAGCTCTACATCTCCTACCTCCGCAAAAAGGTCGACAGCGGGCGTGAACCGATGATCCACACCCTGCGCGGAGCCGGGTATGTCCTCAAACCCGCACGCTGATCGGGCGCGGGCGGACTGGAGCGGAACGACGCGGGAAGCAGATCCCGATCCCAAACCCGGTCTGCTGAGCCGTATTCGATCACCACGAAGCTGGTCGCTGCGCGCGCGCCTGCTCGTGACCCAGGTGGCGCTGCTAGCCATCGTGTGTGCGGGCATCGGTGTGGCGACCGAGTTCGCGCTGCAACGGTTTCTGACCAACCAGCTCGATGAACAGCTCGTCGAGGCCGGCCGGCGCTCTGTGGCGATCTTCGATTTGGGTCCGCCACCGCAGGCGCCCGGGTACCCACACAGACGACGCTTGGATTCGTCGATCGGTCCCGGTCCGGCCTTCCTCGACGCACCCGGGCAGTCCACCCGCACGGTCGGCGCTGTGGTGCACGGCGGCCAGACCGTCGACGCAGGCGTGATCACCGCCGACGGTTCGCCGGCCGCAATCAGCCCCGCGGCCGCGGCGCAACTGGCCCGCATCCCGCCGAACGGAAAGCGATTCACCGTCGACCTCGACGGTCTCGGCCGCTATCGGGTGATCGCGCTGCCCTCCCGCGGCCAACGAACAGGCGAACATCCCGGCGGACCGGCCGAACGCACCGGCGGACCACCCGATGGAGCGGGCATGCAGACCGGTCCCGGCGGGCAGGTCATCGTCACGGGGCTGCCGATGTCCGTTGTCGACGAGACACTGATTGGGGTCGTGGCGATGTTCTCGGTCGTCGCCGCGATTGCGTTGGTGGCCGCGACGACCGCCGGGATCGTCATCATCCGCCGTCAGCTCGCACCGCTGTCCCGGGTGGCCGCGGCGGCCAGCGCGGTTGCCAACCTCGAGCTCGACCGGGGCGAAGTGCGACTACCGACCCGGATCGTGGCCGTCGAGCCCGCGAGTGCCCGCACCGAGGTGGGGCAACTGGGCTCCGCCCTGAACCGGATGCTCGACAGGATCGCTGGCGCCCTGTCCGCGCGCCAGGCCAGCGAAACCCGGGTCCGCCAGTTTGTTGCGGACGCCAGCCACGAACTGCGGACGCCGTTGGCCGCGATTCAGGGCTACACCGAACTGGCGCAACGGAACCGCGACGAAGTGCCCGCGGAGGTCGCGCACGCGATGGGCCGCGTGGAATCGGAGTCCAGGCGCATGACCCGGCTGGTCGAAGACATGCTGTTGCTCGCACGGCTGGATGACGGACGACCGTTGGAGCGCGAAACGGTGGACCTGTCCCGGCTCGCCGTCGACGCCGTCAGCGACGCGCACATCGCCGGGCCGGATCACAACTGGTCCCTCGATCTGCCCGATCAGCCGGTGGTGGTGGTCGGCGACGATGCGCGCCTGCATCAGGTGCTGGGCAATCTGCTGGCCAACTCGCGCACCCACACGCCGGCGGGCACATCGGTCACCACGTCGCTGGTGGTCGATGACGCCGGTGGTGCCGTGTTGACCGTCGCCGACGACGGGCCCGGCATTCCGGCGGATCAGCAGCCGGAGATCTTTGGACGGTTCGTCCGCGGCGACTCGTCCCGATCGCGGCGCGGCGGCAGTACCGGCCTGGGGCTAGCCATCGTCGCCGCGGTGGTGAAGGCGCATGACGGCACGATCACGGTGGACAGCGGCGCGGGTCAAACGGAGTTCACCGTCCGCATTCCCGGCGCACAGGAAAACCACAGCGCGAACAAAAACGACGCCTAGCAGGGCACGCGATGATCGAGCGAGTGACCCTGGTAGCGCCGGAATCGGCTGTCGATGTGCCCACCCTGCGACCGGCGCGACGTAGGCCGCGGACGGAACCCATCGCATTCGGCATTCTGCTGGCATTGACCGGGCTGCTCTACCTGTGGAATCTGTCGGCCAGCGGCTGGGCGAACAGCTTCTACTCGGCGGCGGCGCAGGCCGGCGGGAACAGCTGGACCGCAATGTTGTTCGGGTCCAGCGATGCGGCCAGTTCGATCACCGTCGACAAGCCTCCCGCTGCGCTGTGGGTCATCGACGCATCCGTCCGGTCGTTCGGGCTGAACTCGTGGAGTGTGCTGGCCCCACAGGCGCTCGAGGGCGTGGCCGCGGTCGCGCTGCTCTACGCCGCGGTCCGCCGGGTCAGCGGACCGGGGGCCGCGCTGCTGGCCGGTTCGGTCTTCGCGCTGACACCGGTGGCCGCGTTGATGTTCCGGTTCAACAACCCCGACGCGCTCCTGGTGCTGCTGCTGGTCGCCGGGGCCTACTGTATGCAGCGCGCGTGCGAAAAAGACAGCAGCCGCTGGTGGTTGGTCCTCGCAGGCGTCGCGGTGGGCTTCGGGTTCCTCGCCAAGATGTTGCAGGCGTTCCTCGTCCTGCCGGCGTTCGCCGGCGCCTACCTGCTCGCCGCACACGCGCCGTTGCGGCGACGGCTACTCGACGTGGTCGGCGCCGGGCTTGCCACGATCGCCGCCGGCGGATGGTATCTCGTGCTGGTCGAGCTCTGGCCCGCCTCCGCACGGCCGTACATCGGCGGATCGCAGCACAACAGCATCGTCGAGTTAGTGTTGGGCTACAACGGATTCGGCCGTCTGACCGGTGCGGAAATCGGCGGCCTCGGCAACCTCAACTACGACGTCGGCGCCGGACGGCTGTTCGGCAGCGGCATGGGCGGCGAGATCTCCTGGCTGCTCCCTGCGGGAGTGATCTGCATCGTCGCCGGACTGTTCATCGTCGGGTGGGCACCACGCACCGATCCGACCCGAGCGGCCCTGGTGCTGTGGGGCGGCTGGCTGGCCGTGACCGCGGTGGTGTTCAGCTACGCGAACGGAATCCTGCACCCGTATTACACCGTCGCGCTGGCGCCTGCCGTCGCTGCGGGTATCGGTGTCGGCGCATCACTGATGTGGCAGCGGCGCAACAACTTGCGTGTCGCGACCGCGCTGTCGGGGGCCGTTCTCGTCAGTGCCGTGCTGGCCTGTGTGCTGTTGGCCCGTAATGCGGACTGGCTGCCCTGGATACGCCCGACGATCGCGGTCGCGGGTACCGGCACGGCGGCCCTACTGCTCGTCGTCGGCCGGTTCAACACGCGCTTCGCACGGGCGGTGGCCGCATTGGCCGTTGCGGTCTGTCTGGCGGCCCCCGCTGCCTATTCGATTGCGACCGCCGCTGCGCCACATGAGGGCGCGATGCCGTCGGCCGGACCGTCGCGCCACTGGGGCCCCGGCGTTCCCGGTGGGCGCGGTGGGCCCGGCGGGTTCCTCGGGTCAACCGAGCCCGGCTCCGAGTTTTCCAAGGTCCTGCAGGCCGACGCGGCGGACTACACCTGGGTCGCGGCGGCCATCGGCTCCAGCAGCGCGGCCGGCTACCAACTCGCCACGGGTGAGCCGGTGATGGCGGTCGGTGGGTTCAACGGCACCGATCCGTCGCCGACGCTGGAGCAGTTCAAGCAGTATGTGGCCGACAAGCGGATCCACTACTTCGTCGGCGGAAAGATGATGGGGCCGTGGGGCGGTGCGACGAGCGGTAGCCGCGAGGCGGCGAACATCGTCGAATGGGTCGAGGCGAACTTCCAGGGCCTGATCATCGACCGCGTCACCGCCTACGACCTCACCAGCTGAGGCGGCTGAGATCTCACAGCTGAGGCATAGCTTGCGCCCACAGCCGACACACACAGCTCGGCAACGATGGGTGTCATGACAGACATCGCCCTCGGATATGACGTCGACGGGGATCACCAGGAGCACTTCGCATCGCGGCCGGAAGCTGCCGCGGTCGCACGCGCTCACGGTGTCCCCGTGCTCGACGTGGTCGTTCCCGTCTACAACGAGCAAGCCGCCCTTGCCAACTCGGTTCGGCGGCTGCACCATCACCTCGAGGAGCACTTCCCGTTCCCGGCGCGGATCACCATCGCCGACAACGCCAGCGCCGACGACACGTCGCGGATCGCCGCAGAGCTGGCCGACGAGTTCGCCAACGTGCGCGTGGTGCGGCTCGAACAGAAGGGCCGGGGCCGGGCACTGCATGCGGTGTGGTCCCGCTCCGATGCGCCCGTTCTCGCCTACATGGACGTCGACCTGTCCACCGACCTCGCGGCGCTCGCCCCGCTGGTCGCACCGCTGATCTCGGGTCACTCGGACCTGGCGATCGGGACGCGGCTGAACAGGGGGTCACGGGTGGTCCGCGGCGCGAAGCGTGAGGTCATCTCACGCTGTTACAACCTGATTCTCAAATCTGCTCTGGCGGCACGCTTCTCAGACGCGCAATGCGGATTCAAGGCGATTCGCGCCGACGTCGCGCAACGCCTGCTGCCGCATGTGGCCGACACGGGCTGGTTCTTCGACACCGAACTGCTCGTGCTCGCCGAACGCAGCGGCCTGCGGATCCACGAGGTGCCCGTCGACTGGGTCGACGACCAAGACAGTCGGGTCGACATCGTCGCCACCGCGACTGCCGACCTGAAGGGTGTCGCCCGGCTGCTGAAAGGGTTCGCCACCGGGACTATCCCGGTCAACATGATTGCCGCCCAACTCGGTTCGTCCCGTGTATCGGCCGCACCCGGTTCGCTGTTGCGTCAGGCGGTCCGGTTCGGCAGTGTCGGCGTCGCCTCCACGGCCGCCTATCTGGTGCTCTTCATGCTCCTGCACGGCTGGCTCGGCGCCCAGGCCGCCAACCTGATCGCTCTGCTGGTCACGGCGATCGGAAACACCGCGGCGAACCGGCGCTTCACCTTCGGGGTGCGTGGGGGGAGCGCCACCCGCCACCACATCGAAGGCCTGGTGGTGTTCGGGATCGCGTTGGCGATCACCAGCGGGGCGCTGGGCGCTCTACACGGCCTGGTTGACCAACCGGCGCGCGGAATCGAGCTCGTGGTTCTGGTGCTTGCCAATCTTGTTGCAACGGCCCTTCGTTTCGTTCTACTGCGCGGCTGGGTGTTTCATCCCCACCGGTCGCGCTGACCCCGACCCGACGACCTACCCGAGGACTGGCCAAATGACGATCACTTCCGAATCAATCCGACCTGCCGGTACGTCGCCAGGTCGGTCGTCCGATGGGCGGGAGCCCAGCGACTCGCGGGTTTCGCGGCTGCTGTTCGGCGACAGATCGCAACCCCGCTGGGCGCGACCTTCCCTGCTGGCGCTGCTCGCCGCGACGGCGGTCCTGTATCTGTGGGGATTGGGCTCGTCCGGTTGGGCCAACGACTTCTACGCCGCCGCCGTGCAGGCGGGAACCCAGGACTGGAAGGCCTTGCTCTTCGGATCGCTGGACTCCGGCAATGCGATCACCGTCGACAAACCGCCCGCAGCCCTGTGGGTGATGGGGTTGTCCGGCAGGCTGCTTGGATTCAGCGCATTCTCAATGCTATTGCCGCAGGCGCTGATGAGCGTCGGCGCGGTCGCGTTGCTCAACGCGGCGGTGCGGCGCTGCAGCGGACCGGCCGCGGGACTGATGGCCGGTGGTGTGCTCGCGGTGACCCCGGTGGCCGTGCTGATGTTCCGGTTCAACAACCCGGACGCGCTGCTGGTGCTGCTGTTGGTGGTGGCCGCGTACTGCATGGTCCGCGCGATCGAGTCGGGCGGCAGCCGGTGGATCGCACTGGCCGGGTGCGCGATCGGGTTCGCCTTCCTTGCCAAGATGATGCAGGCGTTCGTGATCGTCCCCGGACTCGCGCTCGCCTTTCTGGTCACGGCGCCCGGCCCGCTGTGGGGACGCATCGGAAAACTGCTCATCGGTGCCGCCGCGATGATCGCGTCGGCGGGCTGGTTCATCGCCCTGGTGAGCCTGTGGCCCAGTTCGTCCCGGCCGTACATCGGTGGATCGACCGACAACAGCCTGTTGCAACTCGCGTTGGGCTACAACGGAATCGACCGGGTGGTCGGTAGTAGTGGAGGACCGGGTGGTGGTGGAGGGCCCGGCGGGCTGATGTTCGGCGGCGACCCGAGCATCGGCAGGCTGTTCGGACAGTCGATGGGAACCGAGATCTCGTGGCTGCTGCCGGCCGCACTGGTCGGTCTCCTCGCCGGGCTGTGGTTCACCCGCCGCGGGCCGAGAACCGGCCGGGTCCGTGCCAACTTGCTGCTGTGGGGTGGCTGGTTGCTGGTGACCGGCGCAGTCTTCAGCTTCATGGGTGGCGTGATCCACCCCTATTACACGGTCGCGCTGGCTCCCGCGATTGCGGCGGTGGTCGCCATCTCGGTCCGGGAGTTGTGGCGGGGCAGGCATTTTCTGCAGGCCCGAATCGTGCTCGCCGTGATGTCGGCCGGCACCGGAGTGTGGGCCTTCGTCCTGCTCGACCGCACACCCGACTGGTTCCCGGGGCTGCGCTGGGTGGTGGTCGTTGGGTCGGTTGTGGTGGCGTCGCTGCTCGTCGTCGGTGTGCAGCGGATGCGTCGCGGCGCGGTCGTCAGCCCGGTAGTAATAGCCGTCGCCGCAACGTTGTTCGGGCTGGCGGCGACGACAGCGTACGCCGTGGACACCGTCGCGCGTTCGCATAACGGGCCGATACCCACCTCCGGGCCGAGCACCGGCGGCTTCGGCGCTGGCCAGCCCGGACGGGACGGCTTCGGCCGCGCCGGGTCCGACAACGCCCAGCTCGCCGCACTGGTGGAAGCCGCCGACAACCGTTGGGCCGCAGCAAGTATCGGCTCCATGACGGCGAGCAGTTTGGAACTGAAGACCGGTGCCTCGATCATGGCGGTCGGAGGATTCACCGGAGCCGACAACTCGCCCACGTTGGCGCAGTTCCAGCAGTACGTCGCCGACGGCCAGGTGCGGTACTTCATCGCGGGCGGCGGCATGGGTGGCCAGCACGGCGGTAGGTCGGGCAGTTCCGGCGAGATCTCGACGTGGGTGCAGAAGAACTTCACCGCTACCGACGTCGGCGGGACGACGGTCTACGACCTGAGTTCGCCGACGGCCGGGGGGTGACGGCCACGGGCCGTCGCCGATCCGATCTGGTTGATTTCCACTAGTGGCATCCAGGCGCCTTCTTGTTAACGTCACAGCTGAGCGTTGTATGCAGCGAACCGAATCCCAGGAGGTCTCAATGTCCGTGACCGACGAGTATCTGGCCAACAACGAGGCGTATGCGAGCACGTTCGAGGGTCCGCTGCCGTTGCCACCGAGCAAGCACGTCGCGGTCGTGGCGTGCATGGATGCCCGGCTCGACGTGTACCGGATCCTCGGACTGGGCGACGGGCAGGCCCACGTCATCCGCAATGCGGGCGGCGTGATCACCGACGACGAGATCCGGTCGCTCGCGATCAGCCAGCGTCTGCTGGGCACCAAGGAGATCATCCTCATCCATCACACCGACTGCGGGATGCTTACCTTCACCGACGACGAGTTCAAGAGCGCGATCCAGGACGAAACCGGCATCAAGCCGGAGTGGGCGGCGGAGGCGTTCAGCGACCTCGAAGAGGACGTGCGTCAGTCGTTGCGCCGTATCGAGGCGAACCCGTTCGTCACCAAGCACGAATCGCTGCGCGGGTTCGTCTTCGATGTCGCCACCGGAAAGCTCGGCGAGGTGAAGCTCTAACGTCGTCCGGTGCCGGTAAAAGGCTGCACCGGGCGCGTCGGGGGTCGATGATGTCCAGATGGTCCTGCAGCATGCGACGCCCGCAGATGAAAACGGCGCCGCTGTGTCGTTCAGCACCACCGCCCCGGTGCCCTACGCGGCGAGCAGTTTGCGGAACCCGTTTCCGCCGATCGCCGACTACGCATTTCTCTCTGACTGCGAAAACACCTGCCTGATCTCCTCGAGCGGGTCGGTGGAGTGGCTGTGCGTGCCGCGCCCCGATTCTCCCAGCGTGTTCGGCGCGATCCTGGACCGCGGTGCCGGGCATTTCCGGATGGGCCCGTACGGCGTCTCCGTGCCGGCGGCCCGCCGTTACCTGCCGGGCAGCCTGATCCTGGAGACCACCTGGCAGACCCACACCGGCTGGCTCATCGTCCGCGACACCCTGGTGATGGGTCCCTGGCACGACATCGAGACACGCTCACACACCCACCGGCGCACGCCGATGGACTGGGACGCCGAGCACATCCTGCTGCGCACAGTGCGGTGCGTGAGCGGCACCATCGAATTGGTGATGGACTGCGAGCCTTCGTTCGACTATCACCGCAACAGTGCCAAGTGGGAATTCTCGGCCAACGGCTACGGGGAGGCGATTGCGCGGGCCAAGAAGGATCCGGACGCGCATCCGACGCTGCGCCTGACGACCAATCTGCGCATCGGGCTGGAGGGCCGCCAGGCGCGGGCCCGAACACGGCTCACCGAGGGCGACAATGTCTTCGTCGCGTTGAGCTTCTCCAAGAAGAATGCCGCGCCGCAGACCTACGACGAGGCCGCCGAGAAGATGTGGACGACCAGCGAGATGTGGCGGCAGTGGATCAACATCGGCAACTTCCCCGATCATCCGTGGCGGTCCTACCTGCAACGCAGCGCGCTCACGCTGAAGGGGCTGTCCTATTCGCCCACCGGGGCGCTGCTGGCCGCCAGCACCACGTCGCTGCCGGAAACCCCTGGGGGCGAACGTAACTGGGACTATCGCTATTCGTGGATCCGCGATTCGACGTTCGCGCTGTGGGGGCTGTACACCCTCGGCCTGGACCGCGAGGCCGACGACTTCTTCTCGTTCATCGCCGACGTGTCCGGCGCCAACAACGATGAACCCCATCCGCTTCAGGTGATGTACGCCGTCAGCGGTGAACGCACGCTGGTCGAGGACGAGTTGTCGCACCTGTCCGGTTACGACAGCGCGAGACCGGTGCGGATCGGCAACGGTGCGTATGAGCAGAGCCAGCACGACATCTGGGGATCGATGCTGGACTCGGTGTACCTGCACGCCAAGTCCCGCGAGCAGATCCCGGAGACGCTGTGGCCGGTCCTGAAGAGTCAGGTCGAAGAGGCCATCAAGCACTGGAAGGAACCCGACCGCGGCATCTGGGAGGTGCGCGGCGAGCCGCAGCACTTCACCTCGTCGAAGGTGATGTGCTGGGTCGCCCTGGACCGTGGGTCGAAGCTCGCGAACCTGCATGGCTGGACGAGTTACACCCACGAGTGGCGGGCGATCGCCGAGGAGATCAAGGCCGACATCCTCGCCCACGGCGTCGACTCGCGCGGGGTGCTCACCCAGCGTTACGGCGACAACGCCCTGGACGCCTCACTGCTGCTCGCGGTGCTCACACGCTTCCTGCCGTCCGACGACCCCCGCATCCGCGCTACCGTGCTGGCCATCGCCGACGAGTTGACCGAGGACGGGCTGGTGCTGCGCTACCGGACCGACGAAACCGACGACGGTCTGGCCGGTGAGGAGGGCACCTTCACGATCTGCTCGTTCTGGCTGGTC
>JAOPWF010000339.1 GCA_025965815.1 Mycobacterium sp. | reverse complement strand
CGATCACGCGCAGCGCCACCGGCCCGAGCGCGGTGGAAGCGTTCATCATCATCGCCATCGCCACCATCCTGATCACCCGGCTCTACCTGCAACTGACGGGTTACCCGCAGGTTGGCGGCGGCGACCTGCACATCGCGCACGCCCTCTACGGCGGGGCGTTCATGATGCTCGCCCTGGTGATCGGCTGGATGACGCTCGGCCTCGGCGTGCGGATGGTGTGCGTCGTACTGGGCGGCATCGGTTTCGGGTTGTTCCTCGACGAGGTCGGCAAGTTCGTGACGAAGGACAACGACTACTTCTACGGGCCGGCGTCCGAGATCATGTACATCCTGGTCGTCATCATTCTGGTCGGCGCCCGCATCGTCCGTGACTTCCGGCCGCTGAGTGCCCATGAGTGCCTGGCATCGGCCGCCTCGATCGCGGCGGACGGCGTCGCGCGGGGTCTGGCGACCCACCGGCGGGAGGTCGGGCTGACCCTGGTCGAGCAGGCCCGTGCCGGCGGAGTCGACGGCGCCGACGCGCAGAACGTGCGGGATCTGCTGCTGTCGGCGGAACCGACCTCGGATCGGATGTACCAGCTGCAGCAGCGGGCGCCCAAGCTGATTCCCGGCTTCTTCCGCAGTCCGCGGTGGGTGCCGATCGTGGGCTGGCTGATGGTCGCGGGCGCGCTGTTCGGGTTGTTCTTCGGTGTGCTCGGCATTGCGCTGGGCGGTTACTTCTACGAAGACCACGACGTGACACTGAAGCTCGACGGCATGAGCCCGGCATCCGTCATCCTGCTGATCAGTGCGGCGCTGACGTTCGGGTTGGCGCTACCGGCGATGATCGCCAGGCGCCGCACCGACGGGGTGTGGCCGTTGCGGTGGCTGCGCAACGCGGCGCTGCTCTTCACGTTCCTCAACGCGCTGGTGGACTTCGCCACCGAAGGTTTCGCCGCGCTGATCAACATGTCCATCGGCCTGTTCACGCTGGCGATCCTGTCCTATCAGCTCGACCGGGCCGCGCGCCGCAAGACACCGGTGCCGGCGGACGAGGGTGTCACGGCCGGCTGAGGTCACGGAGGTACCGCCTGGCGATGACACCCTGGGCCAGCGTTGCGACGGGGCCGCCCAGCCGGCTCCACCAGGTCGCGGGCCGGGAGAACGCGGTCACCTCGCCGTAGACCGTGTCGGTCGCCGGGTCGTAGCGGACGGCGAACCGTTCCTCACCGGACTCCGGATGGCCTGGCAACGTGCCGTATGCGAAGCCCCGCCGATCCGGCTCGTCGACGACGTAGACCACGCGGCACGGCACCCGCACCGGGCCGATCCGGACCAGGGCGACGGTGCCGACCGCGGCGACGCCGTTACTCGCCTCGACTTTCAGGCCCGCACCGCGCTGCATGCCCCACCGCATCACCGCGTCGCCCGCCTCCTCGAACCGGTCCCGGCCGTTGCCGATAGGGGCCGTCACCCGCGAATGGTGGTAGCCGTCGGGCAGTGCGCCCGCGGTCGCGCCCACCTCGCGGTAGGTCAGCGGCAGTGTGGCGAGTTCACTCAATTTCACCGGATCACCATGTCACCGTCGGGCGTACGGTCAAAAGAGTGACTATCGAAACCGGCGGGCTTGAGCGTAGCGACCGGGGAATTGAAACCGTCGCTCAAGCATCTGGCACATTCACACTCGGCGGCGACGTGACGGTCAACCGGCTCGGATTCGGCACCATGCGTCTCACCGGCAACGGCATCTGGGGGCCACCTGACGACCATGACGAAGCAATACGGGTTCTTCGTCGCGCCGTCGAGTTGGGTGTCAACTTCATCGACACCGCGGACTCCTACGGTCCCTACGTGGCCGAGGACCTCATCCGCGAGGCGTTGCACCCCTACCCGGACGACCTGGTCATCGCCACCAAGGCCGGATTCCTGCGCATCGGCCCGGACGTGTGGATTCCGCTCGGCAACCCCAGCTATCTGCGTCAGGAAGCGGAGATGAGCCTGCGCCGTCTCGCGGTCGAACGCATCGACCTGTTCCAGTTGCACCGCATCGATCCGGACTTCCCGCTCACCGACCAGATCGGTGAGCTGGCCGCGCTGCAGAAGGAAGGCAAGATCCGCCACATCGGTCTGTCGGAAGTCACCGTCGAGCAACTGGCGGCCGCTGCGCAGATCGCACCGATCGCGTCGGTACAGAACATGTACAACCTGTCCGCCCGCGCCTCCGAGCCCCTGCTCGACGCCGCGACGGAACAGGGTATCGGCTTCATACCCTGGTTCCCGCTGGCCGCCGGACCGCTGGCCGCAGCGGACGGGCCACTGCAGCGCATCGCCGCCGAGCATGACGCCACGCCGTCGCAGCTGGCGCTGGCCTGGCTGCTGAAGCGGTCGCCGGTGATGCTGCCGATCCCGGGCACCTCACGGGTTCCGCACCTCGAGGAGAACGTCGCCGCCGCTGAAATCACGCTCAGCGAGGACGAGTTCCAGACCCTTGCGGCGGCGGGAGCCTAGCGAGACCGGACACCGGGTGGCGCGAGAACCCCGGCCGGGCAATACGGTGTCCTGGTGGCCAGCGAAGACACTCGAGGCGCCGAACATCCCGCGGCGCCTGCGCGTGCCGCACGTCCACCGGCGCACCCCGGCGGCGGCTTCAATCCGCCAGAACCCACCGACCGCGGCGGACCAGACTACGGCAGGTTCGTCGACGCCGTCCGCACGCTGCAGGACCACGCCCGCGCCGTCGACGCCCCCGACGAGGTGATCAGCGAGGCCGCCGACCTGCTGGGCAAGGTCTCCGGTCTGCTGTCTCCGTACGACGCCGACGAATGGTCCTCACCGTCGGGCCGCCGGTTCGACCTGCCGATGCGCGGAAACATCCTCCCGGTGCCGATGAAGGTCTCCAAGACCGACGACGGCAGGCTGCACGGGTGGGCCCGGTTCCGTCGCTACCACCTCGGCCGCAACGGGGCGGCGCACGGCGGTGCCATCGCGCTGTTATTCGACTCCATCCTCGGCCTGACGTCCTCGGTACTCACCAAGGGTCCGTATCAGCGGACCGCGTACCTGCACGTCAACTATCGGCAGATCGTCCCGATCGAAAAGGAACTACAACTGGAATCCGGTGTCAGCAGGGTCGAGGGTCGCAAGATCTTCGTCGAGACGCGGCTGTGCGACGGTGACACCGTGCTGACCGAAGGCGAGGCATTGTTCGTGCTGCTCAAACCGGGCCAACCATGAGTACGGACCTATCAGGGAAAAGGCCTCGGAGGGCAGGAGCGGAGCGACCCGGGATAAGACGCCGCTGGGCGCGGTGGCGCGATCGGCTGCGTGACCGGCCCGCCGCGGACATCACCTACCGCATCGTCGTGGGGGTCGTCGGCCTGGCCGTGCTGGCCGTCGGCATCGTGGCCATCCCGTACCCCGGCCCGGGCTGGGCGATCGTGTTCGTCGGGCTGGCGATTCTGGCCACCGAGTTCGACTGGGCGCGCAGACTGCTGTCCGTCACCCGCAAGCGCTACGACCTGGTCATGGACTGGTTCAAACGCCAGGGGCTGTGGGTGCAGGTGCTCGGAGCCTTGTTTACCGCGGCCGTCGTGGTTGCGACGCTGTGGCTGTTCGGCGCACTCGGCTGGATAGCGGCCTTCGTCGGCTTCGAGCGGCCCTGGTTGAAGAGCCCCATCGGACTGGGGTCGTGACCCCCCACCCCGATAGCATGGTCGCGATCGACCCACGTTTGTAAGAACCCCCGTCAGCTTGGAGAGTCACCGATGAGCGCCGTCGCCAGCCCCGCCCCAGCAGCCCCGGTCCGGGTGGCTGCCGGGACTACCGCGGGGGCCGCGGTCCGCGAGGCCGGTCTGCCGAGCAGAGGCGCTGCGGATGCCATCGTCGTGGTGCGCGACGCGGACGGCCGGTTACGCGACCTGGGCTGGACCCCCGACGCCGACACCGACGTGGTGCCCGTCGCCGCGGACACCGAGGACGGCCGCAGCGTGATCAGGCACTCCACCGCCCACGTGCTCGCCCAGGCGGTCCAGGACCTCTTCCCTGATGCCAGGCTCGGCATCGGACCGCCGATCACGGATGGGTTCTATTACGACTTCGACGTCCCGGCGGCGTTCACGCCGGAGGATCTGGAGGCGCTGGAGAAGCGTATGCGCCAGATCGTCAAGGAGGGCCAGCTGTTCTCCCGACGGGTCTACGAATCCAAAGATGAAGCCCGCCAGGAGCTCTCGAACGAGCCGTACAAACTCGAGCTCGTCGACGACAAGTCCGGCGACCCGGAGGTGATGGAGGTCGGCGGTGACGAGCTGACCGCCTACGACAACCTCAATCCGCGCAGCAGGGAACGGGAGTGGGGCGACCTGTGCCGCGGCCCGCACATCCCGACGACGCGTTACATCCCCGCCTTCAAACTGACCCGCAGCTCGGCGGCGTACTGGCGGGGCAACCAGGACAACGCCAGCCTGCAGCGCATCTACGGCACCGCGTGGGAGTCGCAGGAGGCGCTCGACCGCCACCTGGAGCTGATCGAGGAGGCGCAGCGTCGTGACCACCGCAAGCTCGGTGCCGAGCTGGACCTGTTCAGCTTCCCTGACGAAATCGGTTCCGGCTTAGCCGTTTTCCACCCCAAGGGCGGCATCATCCGCAACGAGATGGAGCAGTATTCGCGCGCCAAGCACATCGAGGCCGGGTACCAGTTCGTCAACACCCCGCACATCACGAAGGCGCAGCTGTTCCACACCTCGGGACATCTCGACTGGTACGCCGACGGCATGTTCCCGCCGATGCACATCGACGCGGAGTATGACGATGACGGGACGGTGCGCAAGCCGGGTCAGGACTACTACCTGAAGCCGATGAACTGCCCGATGCACTGCCTGATCTACCGTGCGCGCGGCCGATCCTACCGTGAACTTCCGTTGCGGGCCTTTGAGTTCGGCACCGTCTACCGCTACGAGAAGTCCGGTGTGATCCACGGCCTGACCCGGGCCCGTGGGTTCACCATGGACGACGCGCACATTTTCATCACCCGCGAGCAGATGCGCGACGAGCTCGCGTCGTTGCTGCGGTTCGTCCTCGACCTGCTCGGCGACTTCGGCCTGTCGGACTTCTATCTGGAGCTGTCCACCAAGGACCCGGACAAGTTCGTCGGCTCCGATGAGGTCTGGGAGGAAGCCACCAACACGCTGGCCGAGGTGGCGACCGAATCCGGGCTGGAGCTGGTACCGGATCCGGGCGGCGCGGCGTTCTACGGTCCGAAGATCTCGGTGCAGGCGCGCGACGCGCTGGGCCGCAGCTGGCAGATGTCGACCATCCAGCTGGACTTCAACTTCCCGGAGCGTTTCGAGCTGGAGTACACCGCGGCCGACGGCAGCCGGCAGCGGCCGGTGATGATCCACCGCGCGCTGTTCGGGTCGATCGAGCGGTTCTTCGGCATCCTCACCGAGCACTACGCGGGCGCGTTTCCGGCGTGGCTGGCCCCCGTGCAGGTGGTCGGCATCCCGGTCGCCGACAGCCACGTGCCCTATCTCGAGAAAGTTGCGGCGCAGCTGAAGTCGCACGGGGTGCGGGTCGAGGTCGACAGCAGTGACGACCGGATGGCGAAGAAGATCGTCAACCACACCAACCAGAAGGTGCCCTTCCTGCTGCTGGCCGGCGATCGCGACGTCGAGGCCGGCGCGGTGAGCTTCCGGTTCGGCGACCGCACCCAGATCAACGGCGTGCCGCGCGACCAGGCCGTCAAGGCCATCGTGGACTGGATCGCCAGACGCGAAAACGCCGCTCCGACAGCCGAGTTGATGAAGCTGGATAACCAGTGACCGACCAGCCCCACGACGAGGACGAGGACACGATCGTTGATCACGGCGCGGGGGTCCCGGACCATCTGCAGCGGCTGTGGACCCCATACCGGATGAACTACATCGCCGAGGTTCCGATGAACCGGGATCCTTCGGCACCGGATCAGCCGTTCAGCGACATTCCGACCCTGAGCGACGAAGACGGCCTCGTCGTGGCACGGGGCGAGCTCGTGTACGCGGTGCTGAACCTCTACCCGTACAACCCGGGACACCTGATGGTGGTGCCCTATCGTCGGGTTTCTGAACTCGAGGACCTCACCGACGCCGAGAGCGCTGAGCTGATGGCGTTCACGCAGAAGGCCATTCGGGTGATGAAGACGGTGTCGCGGCCGATGGGATTCAATGTCGGGCTGAACCTGGGGAAGTCCGCGGGCGGGTCGCTCGCCGAGCACCTGCACATGCACGTCGTCCCGCGGTGGGGCGGGGACGCGAACTTCATCACCATCATCGGCGGCGCCAAGATCATTCCGCAGCTGTTGCGCGACACCCGCGAGCTGCTCGCGACCGAATGGGCCAGGCAGCCGTGAGCAACTTCTACCTGATGACCCGCGCCGCGTACGTGAAGCTTTCTACGCCGGTTGCCAAGGTGGCCCTGCGGGTGGGCTTCACACCGGACAGCATCACGATCATCGGCACGGCGGGCACCGTGATCGCCGCCCTGACGCTGTACCCGATCGGGCAGCTGTGGTGGGGCTCGGTGGCCGTCTC
>JAOPWF010000313.1 GCA_025965815.1 Mycobacterium sp. | reverse complement strand
CACCCTGGGCCGGATAACCGCTGAACTTCATGAGCATTCACATGCCTGGTCGCGTCCGTCCGGGTTCAACAGGTTCTCCTGGGACTGGGAACACAGCCTCGGTGGCCAGCCGCGTTGGGGCCGCTGGCAGGACGCTGGGGGCGTCGGTAAGCGGGAACACGAACTGCTGGACCGCGCCGTGCAACTGCTACGGCAGCGCTTGACCGATTACGGATCCGGGCCCGAACGATTCGGGCTTGTGCACGCTGACCTACGGCTGGCCAACCTGCTCGTCGACGGATCGACCATCACGGTCATCGACTTCGACGACTGCGGATTAGGTTGGTTCTTCTACGATTTCGGCACCGCAGTGTCCTTCATCGAAGACGACCCGGCGCTGCCCGAATGGCAAGACTCCTGGATCACGGGATACCGCAGCCGCCGCCCGATCGCCGCCGCTGACGAAGAGATGCTGGCGTCGTTCGTCCTGTTGCGTCGACTGCTGTTGCTGGCCTGGATGGGGACGCACAGCCATTCCAAGGAATCCCGCACGAAGGCGATCACCTACGCCGAGGGCAGCTGCACGCTCGCCGACAGCTACCTCGGTTCCAACGGCCGCCGTCTGGTCTGACCAAAGGACACACGATGATGTTCACCTCACTGCAAGGCCGATCCGCCGTCGTGACCGGGGGCAGTAAGGGCATCGGCCGCGGTATCGCCGAGACCTTCGCGGCCGCCGGCGTCGACGTACTGGTGACCGCGCGCAACCAGGCCGACGTGGACGCCACCGTGGCCGAACTCGACGGACAACCCGGGCGGGTGAGCGGCCTGCGCGCCGATGTGACCAATCCCGAGGATTGTCACCGCGCGGTCGAGACCGCAGTTGAGCGACACGGGGGTCTGGACATCGTGTGCGCCAACGCCGGCATCTTCCCGTCTGGCAGGCTCGAGGAACTCACGCCCGACGACATCGAGCTTGTGCTGGCGGTGAACTTCAAGGGAACGGTGTTCATCGTCCAAGCCGCGCTTTCAGCGCTGACCGCGAGCGGCCACGGCCGGGTGATCATCACGTCCTCGATCACCGGCCCCATCACCGGTTACCCCGGCTGGTCCCATTACGGGGCCAGCAAGGCGGCCCAGCTCGGATTCCTGCGCACCGCCGCAATCGAGTTGGCTCCGAAGCGGATCACCGTCAACGCGGTGCTGCCCGGCAACATCATCACAGAGGGGCTTATTGAAATGGGCCAGGAATACCAGGACCAAATGGCGTCCGCGGTGCCAGCAGGGCGACTCGGTAGCGTCGCCGACATCGGAAATGCGGCGCTGTTCTTCGCTACCGAGGAGGCGGCATACATCACGGGTCAGTCGCTTGTCGTGGATGGCGGTCAGATCTTGCCGGAATCTCACATGGCGATCGCCGAGCTGTAGTCCTCTAGAATTGGACGTACCAAATCGCGGGGACAGGAGGGCCGGTGCCGACCCCAAGTGAGGAATTGCGTCGCCGGATCGTTGCCGACATCAACGCCGGCGTCCCTGGTGCGAAGCTCGGCAGCGAACGCGATCTCGCTGAGCGTTTCGCCACCAGCCGCTCCAGTCTGCGCCAGGTGCTGGCGGCGTTGGAAGAGGCGGGTCTGGTCCATCGGGTGATCGGCCGATCAGGCGGCATCTTCATCAGCCATGTACAGATTCAACGCAGTCTGTCCGACGTCGTCGGCGTGCCTGCTTTCCTTGCCAACCAAGGATATGTCGCCGGGACCCGCGTTCTGTCCACGAAGATCACCGCGCCGGACCGCACCACGCAGAAGGCTTTGCGTATCGGCGCCAACGACTTTGTCATCGAAATCCAGCGTGTCCGCCTCGCGGACCGGTCTCCCATCTCGCTGGAGCTCGCCCAGTTTCCGGCCGACGCCTTTCCGGGATTACTCGAGCAACAGCTCGGCGGATCAATCTACGAGATCCTCGAAACCCTTTACGGTCTGGTCACTTCCCGCGCCGACGAGCGGATCGAGGCTGTCAACGCCACGCCAGACGAAGCCTCGTTGCTGGGCATCAAACCCGAGTCAGCATTGCTGCTGATCACCCGCATCACCTACGACCAGCACGAAACACCGTGCGAGTTCTCACGCGACCTGTTCCGGGGTGACCGCACGCGTCTCGCCGTTACAGTCCAGGGGCGGGGAGTAGGCATCCAGTCACCCGCGGACACGGCATCGGTGGCCCTACAAAGCCAGAACGGCCAGACCAAGGCAAGCTGACGCCGCGAGCTAGTTGTCAGCGCCTGTCCCCCGACACCGAAGTGCCAGTACGGTGGCGCCGCAGTGGAATTCCCGATCACGACTCGATTATCCGGCCCAGGTACGGAGTCATGCCGGCGGTGCGTACCGGCGAGACCATAACGGCGGGCTCAGTGGCCTCCAGCATCTGCCCGTTTCCCAGGAACAGCGCGACGCTTTGGCTGCCTTCGGGGCCGTAGAAGATCAGGTCGCCAGGGAGAGCCTGCGCGGGCAGGATCTTGCGGCTCGCGTTGTACTGCTGGCTCGAGGAACGCGGCAACTTGATCCCGACGCCGGCGAAGGCGTACTGGATGAGACCAGATGCGTCGAATCCGACGGTGCCGGCACTTGGGACGGCGCTGGCATCTAGAACGGCGACGCTGGCACCTGGCACGGTGCTGGGGTCTGGAACGGTGCTGGCACTTGGGACGGTGCTTGCGCTTGGGCCGGAGGCGTTGCCGCCTCCATATGAGTACGGCACACCACGCTGCGAAAGCGCCCGCGCGATGACGTAGCTTTTGGCCTGCTGACGGCCTGCCAGCCCCGAATACGTGTCAGCGGTCGCCAGACCGGGGGTCGCCGCCAACAGGGCCAGGCTGATCGCGAAGGCGCAAATGTGTCTCATCCGCATTCCACCTCTCCGGGCTCAGCGCGGTGTCGTCGCGCATCCGCCGCCACTCCATGATTCCTCGTCGTGACATCCGCTGAGCGCGGCGCCAGACCGCGGGCGATGAGCAACACCACCCGTGCGGCAAAATTGCTCCGCCCGAAGGCTATACGCAAAGTTGGAGCACGCACAGTTACCAGAGCACTTCTGCGTATTCGTTATGCCATTGTGCAGCAATTGATTCCGGATAGATGCGAGCCCGATACCTTGCGTGGAAGCCATCGGGCTCGACGGCGTGGACTCCCTCTGTCACGAAATCGGCACGGTCGTCAACAAAGTGAGACGAGACCCTTGTCCAGGCGGTGCGTTGACACTGCGCATCCGCAACAGTTCAGGCAGCGGCTTTCGCTGATAAACGCGCAGGTAGTCTCAATCAGGACGTATAGGTTGCGGTTTCATTCCCGCCACCCGACTGCTGGGGGAGTATGCCGAGCTGGATCGCCGAGTCAGTAAAGCTCGACGGCAGTGGCCAGACCTCTCGCACCTCCGCGGCCTTCGGTGCCGGCCAATGTCTCTTCGGCGGGTTGATCGCGGCGCAGGCCCTGTCGGCCGCAGGGGCGACCGTCGACTCCGGTCGGCTGCCGCAGTCGCTGGATGCATATTTCATCAAAGGCGGCAGGGTCGGCGTGGACGTCGAGTTCACCGTGGAACTCACTCGGGACGGCCGCTCATTTAACACCCGCCGGGTCACAGCCAGCCAGGACGGGGCGGCCAGATTCGAAACGCTGGCGTCCTTCCATCGGCCGGAGCCGACCATCGATTGGCAGCGGTCGGAGCCACCGAGGCTCACTCGGGCGGACGCGATGACCATCACGGCGCTGCCGGAACGGTGGGCCGACCGCTTCGAAACGCGTACCGCGCCGCCCCACCGACCGGCCGATCCAGCCGTTCTGGTTCCGGACCCGTGAGCCGGTCGAGGACGACCCGCTCCTGCGGGCGTGTGCGTAGGCCTTCATCTCCGGTGTCGGTCTGGTGTCAGCGGCCTGCCCACCGGGTCCGGCGCAGGCGCCCGGCCCGGGTGGCGCCGCCAGCCTGGACCACGCGGTGTGGTTCCACAGGCCGATCGATCCGCACCAATGGCACTGCTACGACGCCGTCGGGGTCAACCACAGCGACGCCCGCGGTCTGGCCCTAGGATCCATCCAGGACGAACACGGCACGTTGATCGCGAGCGTCGCTCAGGAGTCGCTCTGGCGGATCTGAATCGGCCAAGGCGCGTTTTATCCGTCGATCTCGCCGGCGATGCCGCGCTCTATTCCAGCGCGCGTGTTGGACGGCAACACGATGAGACCGTCGAGTTCGTGGCACGCCAGCTCATACGCATGCTCGCGTTCCTTCGGAGTCGCGGCGGAATCCGACGCCACGCGCAAGAGGCTATGCGCGCGCGCAATCCGACGCTGTCCCTCCTGGGTGAAGTCATTGCGGCGTCTGCGGATCGCCTCCGCCTCAGCGACGTTGAAAGCGGTCACATAGTCCTCGACGGCAGCGAGGTACTGGGTGGCAGAATCCCGGTCGTCGAGGAGATCTTCGGCCGTGGCAGGGCGCAGCAAGTCCGCCCGTAGCTTGGCCCTGTGAAAGCCCATCGTGAGCGGATCGCGCATATCGGTCATGAGTGGGAAATCCAGAAGCTTGGCGACGTCGAGCTCGTAGTCCAGCCAGCGTGCGTCCGTTCGGGTGTGCTCCTCGAGAACGCGCGTGATGGCCCGCCACTGGGCGGCTTGGTTGCTGGCGATGTGTCCGACGGGCACGGCAGCCATCACGTTGTCTTGCTGTCTTGTCTCATACGAATCACGGGTTTGCTGACTCCGCCGCTCATTTGCGGCCGAGAACGCTTTGACGGCAGCGATGATCATGCCGGCTACCGGCAAGATCACAATCAGAAGCTCCGCCAGGCGAAATACCAATCCCACATTGCCAGCATGCCACCACCGAACTGCTACAACACCCCTCGGCGCTGAGGACGGTCGGAGGGTACCGCGCCCGTTCGCAGAAGTCAGGCTAGGGCCGTATGTCGCGCGACAGCCGATGCTCGAGCGGTCCGTGCTGGCAGAATTAGCCCCGTGCGGTCTTTCCTTCTGCGCGCGGCACTGACCGGACTCGCTTTGTGGGTGGTGACCCTCGTCGTGCCTGGCCTGCGCTTCGTCGGCGGCGACACGACATTGCAGAACATCGGCATCGTCTTCGTCGCCGCCGTGATCTTCGGTCTCGTCAACGCGCTGATCAAGCCCATTGTGCAGATCGTGTCGATCCCGCTCTACATCCTTACGCTTGGCCTGTTCCACATCGTCATCAACGCCCTGATGCTGTGGATCACCGCCTGGATCACCGGCCACACCACCCACTGGGGATTGCAGATCGACCACTTCTGGCCGACAGCAATCTGGGCTGCCATCGTCTTATCGATCGTGAGCTGGGTGCTGTCGATGCTGACTCGAGATGTCCGCCACGAGGCTCGAAGCTGACGAACCGGCCTCCGGACTCACGCGCAGTGCGCGCTGTTCGGCGGGGGGACACCAACGGTCTGGGCGAGGAGGTGGGGCCGCGGGGCGACTAGCTCACCGCTGCCAGTGCCGCATCGTAGTTTGGCTCCGTGGCGATCTCGGGCACCAGTTCGGCGTATACGACGTTTCCGTCCGCACCGATTACCACGACGGCCCGACCGAGCAGTCCAGCCATCGGACCGTCGGCGATGGTGATGCCGTAGTCCTCGCCGAAGCTGTCGCGGAACGCTGATGCCGTCGTGACGTTTTCGATGCCCTCGGCGCCGCAGAATCGCTTCTGCGCGAACGGCAGATCTTTCGATACGCACAGCACCGAGAGACCGCTTGCGGCGGCGCGCTCGTTGAAGGTCCGCACGCTTGTCGCGCATACCGGTGTATCCACCGAGGGAAAGATGTTCAGCAACACGGGCTTATCGCGGAACTGCTCGCTGCTGACCGCGCCGAGATCGGTGCCGGTCAAGGTGAAGCCGGGGGCCGGGGCTCCGACCGCGGGTAGCTCGCCGACTGTGTTGATGGGGTTTCCACGCAAGGTTATCTGTGCCATGCGCACAGTGTGTCAAGGCCGGGCAGGGCCTTGGGCGAGGGGGCCGTTCATCCCATTCCGCTCCGTAGCTCGAAGCGATGGCGGCCTGGGCACCGACCATTGAGCCGATCGCGCGCCGGCCCCATGAGTCGCCCAGCCGCGGGCACCCAGAACCAAGAGGACCAGATACCCGCCGCGCGGCGAGTCTGGAGCCATGAGACCAACCGAGTCACGACCGAGTACGGCGGGATCGAAACGGCGGGTTACCGGTAAGGCGCCGATCGCGGGCGCCGCCACAGCTGCCAGGGTAGGCGTCGTCGACGGGCTTCTGCAGCGGCTACCGGCCGGCTCGTAAGTCGGCATTGCACGCCGAAGTGGTCGGACGGAAATACCCGCGGATGCGCGCTCGATATCGGTTCGGTTCCTAGCAGGTCGATGCTTGCGGGCGCCCATCCGGGGCCTTTGAGAAGCACACGATCGAATCGGACCTGCCTGTGCTTGTTCTTGCTGTCCAAACGCATGAGGTTGATGGACGTATCTTCCGTGAAGCCGTCGTCGTGTGGTCGCAGAGCGGGCCAGAGATCGCAATAGGGCGGAGTGATCCGCCGGTTCTCGGCGTCGCGCATGTTGAAATCACCGAGGACAACGGCGTTGTCCGCTCGTTTCAATGCGCGGAGTATTTTCCGCAGTTGCCGGGCGCGCAACCGTGAAGCTGTCTTTCCGCTTTCCAGATGAACCGAGCCGATGACAACCGGGCTGCCATTGATGGTGAATTCGGCCATGAGGAATCCGCGTGCCAGGCGGGTCGGCAGCCGGGTGTACGTGACACGGTTGATCGGGAACTGGGACAGCATCAGCAAGCCGTAGTTGCCAAGATCGTCGCCGGTGACCGCCGCGCGAAGATAGTGTTCCCGGATCCACGGTTGGGCGAGGAAAAAGGTCAGCGCGGTTGGGGTGACTTCTTGTAACACCATGATGTCCGGCATGTCTCGGGATAGCAGCTCGGCGATCGCGAGATGGCGCTGGTTCGCGAAATAGGCATCGAACCAGATGTTGAACGTCGCCAGGGTC
>JAOPWF010000279.1 GCA_025965815.1 Mycobacterium sp. | reverse complement strand
TCCGGTCGATACCGCCGAGCTCGTCGCTGAGCTCGGCGAAAACCTTCGGCACCTGCTGGTGGTCGTTGACGTCCAATGCAGCCGTCGCCACGTTGAGGCCCGGGTAGCGGCTGGTGAGTTCGGCCTTGAGTTCGTCGAGCCGGTCGGTGCGGCGGGCGCACAGCGCCAGGTCTCGGCCCTTGGCGGCGAAAGCGCGGGCCATCCCGGCGCCGAGGCCGGAGCTTGCTCCGGTGATGAGGATCTTCTGGCGGGTCACGGCGTTAGCGTAGCTAGCCGATTGGTGGCCGTCCGGCGCAGGTCAGGACGCCGTCGGCACCATTTGCGGAATCGTCGACCTAATCTGGTCCAGCACAGCGTCATTGGAGATGCCCTGGAAGTCGTAGCGTCGTCACGGTGGGCGAAGTCCCCCAGCGCCCGACCGAGGATCTCCTCGCTGGAGCCTTGGGAGTACATGTGGATGCGTTCCGCACCTCGTTCGAAACCCTCGCCGACTACGTCTGGGTGAAGCACGGTCTCGGCGAGGCTCTGCACACCGCCGCCGTACAGGACGCCATCAACGAGACCTACGCGCCCGTCGTCACCGCGGTCGATGCCCTCGTGCAGGTGTCTGTCGCCGACGGCAGTATGCGTGCGGGGCTCGACCCCGCCGACGTTCTGCTGCTGATGGGCTTTCTGTGGCGGGTGGAACACAGCCCGGAGGGCCGTGATCAGGCCCGGCGGATCATGGAACTCACGATCGAGGGCCTGCGGCCGCGGCAGACTACTTCAGCAGCCGCGACATTCGCCGGTCCGCGAGCACCTTGCCGCCGGTCTGGCACGTCGCGCAGTACTGGAAGGACTTGTCCGCGAACGACACCTCCCGCACCGTGTCGCCGCATACCGGGCATGGCAGACCGGTGCGCGCGTGCACCCGCAGCCCGGATCGCTTCTCGCCCTTGAGGGTTGCGGCCTGCTGGCCGACCGACCGCTTCACCGCGTCGGTGAGGACCGAGATCATCGCGTCGTGCAGTGTCGCAAGCTGCTCATCGGTCAGCTTCCCGGCGGTGGCGAACGGGGAGAGCTTGGCCACGTGCAGGATCTCGTCGCTGTATGCATTGCCGATGCCGGCGATCACCTTCTGGTCGGTGATGACCGTCTTGATCCGCCCACTGTTTCCGGCGAGCAGCGCGGACAGGTCCTCAATCGACAGCTCCAGCGCATCCGGGCCGAGCGCTGCGATCTGGGGCACCTTCATCGGATCGTCGACCAGCCAGACGGCCAGCCGTTTCTGGGTGCCCGCTTCGGTGAGGTCGAACCCGGGCGCGTCGCCGGGCTTGCCCAGATGGACCCTCAGGGCAATCGGGCCCTTGCCAGGCTTCAGCGGTGCGGCCGCCAGCTTGTCCGACCACCGCAGCCAGCCGGCCCGCGACAGGTGGGTGATCAGGTGCAAGGCGCCGACCTGCAGCCCGAGGTACTTGCCCCAACGGTTGGCACCTGTGACGGTCTGGCCGTGCAGCGCGGTGATGGGCGGGTCGAAGGTCTTCAGGACCGAGAACGCGGACACGTCGACGCGTCCGACCGGCAGGCCGACGGCGTGGCGGCGCAGGTGGTAAGCGAGGGCTTCGACCTCGGGGAGTTCGGGCACGACTTCTAGTGTGCCGATCGCAGCAGGTAGGTGTCCACGCAGCGTTCCCTATTGCCGCACCTTCAGTGCGACGGTATCGGCCCCGGCGCCAGCTACGAGTTCCGTCGAGGCGCTCCGATGGGCCACTTATTACCTACTTAACAGGCCTAAATTGCTTCGGTATGCGCATATTAGCCGACCGGGCATGTGCAGGAAGTATTGCCGTGAGCTGCTACTTCTCCAAATTTCTCACAGGAATCGCACAGTCTAGGGTTGCTAATTTCCGCGCCCGAGAATTTGATGTGAACCGCCTATGACTTCTGTTACTGACCCGCCCGATGTACATCTCCCATCCGTGCATCGTTCGGCCGCAGTGGATGATCCGGTAACGGTCGCACACTCCCTTGCGTCTCGGGATGAGACGCAAGGGAGTCGTAGCGTGGCTGCTGGTGGAGCGGAGCGCTACGGCGTAGTGCCCGGCGAGCTCGGATTCGGCTTCGCGCCAACGGCGGCTGCGGCGTTTCCAGCAGCGGACGTAACCGCGCTAATAGCCCCCGTTACCGCCGTCGTCGCCTGCTTGACCGCTCCATTGACTGACGAGGTGACGTCCTTCATGCCGGGCAGAGAAGGCGATCCACCGATCGGACCGCGAATCTTTGGCCGTTCAGGAAGGGTCAGAAGCGGAGCCAACGGTTTGGGCGTCGACGTCGGCACAGTCGTGTTCGTGGTCGACGAAGAACCCGTCTGGACCGTCTGCTGGCTAGGCGTCTGGTCTTCGACCGGCGGGGTCACATCGGTGTACGTCTTCGACTCGGGCACCGGTGCATCGGCGATCTTGGCGGCGGCCAGGTTCGGCGTGTTCGATGACAGTGCTGTCGTGCTTGGCGGTAACGAATTGCCCGCCGGGATGCCCGTACTCAGAGCGCTGAAGCTCTGGCCGGCTGCCTTACCGATATCCGTAGACACGGTGACCGGGTTGACCGTCGGGAACAAACCGGCCGGGGTGGGAACACCGGGGTTGGTGGTCCGGTCGTAGCCGAGTTCGACAATGGCACGCAACGGCGGGTCGAGAGCAGCCACCAAGGGGTTGGTGACGAGCGAGCCGAACGGCACAGCAGCACCAATCTGCTGCAGCGGCATCAACAGCGGAAGCGTCTGGGTTGGAATCAAGTAGTACTGAGTGTCTCCGTACTGACCCTGGTAAGTGGCGGTGCTCAGATCCACGGTGTTGTAGTTGCCGTGGAGGTAATAGATCCCCATGATCGCGTTGGCTGTCGACACGACGTTGAGTGGATATGTCGGGAAGTCCGCCCAGCCGTCGTATTGCCGTGCGACGTCAATTGTGGTGACCTGCCCCGGGTCGGCGCCCGCCGTGGTGGTCGGTGTGGCGCCATTGGCCGTCACGCCCAAGATGGGGATGTAGGCACCGTTGAAACGCTCCAGGATTCCACCGTTGGGCCTGTTCGGATTAGCGACGAGCACGAATGTCGGTACGTCGGTGGCTGCTGGAGGTGTGGTACCCAGCGGATATGCTGCGTTGTAGTCCCTCTTGTACTGCGTGACCACGACCGCACCTTGCGAGTACCCCCAGAAAACGTTCCCCGTTTGGACGGCCGAGGGCGGCTGTTGCGCCTCGAGGTTTGACACACCCTTGGCGACCGACTGGTCAAAGGTCGGCGAGAAGATATAGCTCGGTGGCGTTACCGGGAAGAAGCTCGCTGGATAGTCCACGAGGACAGGCGTCCCCATGGGCTTCGTAGCACTCCACAGATGCCCGTCGGGAGGGGGGCAGGGTGAGGGGCACGCAGGCCCGAGGTACCTGTTCGCGAACGCTGGGTACTGGCCGTCCGGAATGGTACTGAAGACGCCATTGGTGCCCTTCACGATGTACAAGGTGTTCGTCGCCGCCACCAGGGTGATGACAGACGTCATCGTCGATGTCAGGGCTAGCAGAACGGCGGCGAGCATGACGAATAGGGCCATACCTGCCGAGCGGACGACAAGACGCATGTGGAACCTTCCCCCAAAGAGCAGTGATGAAATTTCGGTGTCCGCGAGGGCTCGCTGGCCCTTCCCCGAGTCGCGATACACGAGCATCGTGCACTACGCCGAAACCATTTGTCAGGCATTTGCTGCGATTTTTGTGCCGGCATCATTTCCTGCGCCCAGCAAGCCCTTTTCACATCCGTCAAACTGCTTCCTACTGCAAATACTTCGTAACGAGGAAGGCCACGTGGCGAGCGTTTTCCGCTGCGGTCAGCGCGCGTGACAGTTGCCACGGAGCAGTGGAGACCCCGACAGAATCACCGCGACGCTCCCGTAGTTTCAATCGGTTTCCAACCACTGGTGGCCCTGATGCGCGACGATTCGGCCAAGCAACGCATGGGCAGCGACAGGAGGCACTCGATGGAGATGACGGCAGGAACCAGCCGTGCGGCGATCGCCGCTCTCGCCTTGAGCCTCGCCCTGGTCGGCTGTGACTCCAAGAGCAATGAGCAGTCCGCCACCGCGACCACAACAACCACAATCGAGACCAGCGCGCAGCCGGCGCCGCCCTCCCAGAACGCGCCCGCCTCGAACCAGACGATCGCCAGCTACGTCCAGGAGAACGGCATCACCGAAACCCGGGTGCGCCGCGGCGATCCTGGAGCACCCACAGTTGACGTGCCTGTCCCCGACGGCTGGGCCAACACCGGTCCGGAGACCCCTAAGTGGACCTACGATGCGATCGTCTACAAGGGCCCGGAGGCGGCGGATTACACCCCCAGCGTCGTCGCGCTGGTTTCGAAGCTGACCGGCAACGTGGACCCACAGAAGATCATCGACCTCGCTCCCGGCGAGCTGAACAACCTCAACGGCTTCACCGCTACCGGCGAAGGTCGGACGACCGAGCTGAGCGGTTTCCCCGCTTACCAGCTGGCGGGCACATGGGTGCAGGACGGGAAGACGAAGGTCGTGGCGCAGAAGACTGTCGTAATCCCGGGCAGCGACGGCGTCTATGTGCTGCAACTCAACGCTGACGGGCTGGAAAACCAGATGGACATTGTTTCGACGGCGTCCAACGTCATCGACGATCAGATCAACATCACGCCCTAGTGGATCAACGCCGGCGTGCAGATCGCCGAATGCTACTCGGCCGATCGCAGCAGGTAGGTGTCCATGATCCAGCCGTGCTCGGCGCGGGCTTCAGCGCGTAACGCAACGATGTCATCGCCGACGGTGCCGACGGTGCCGGAAACCAGCAGCTCGTCCTCGCTGCCCAGATAGGCACCCCACCAGATCCGGGTCTCGGCGGGACAACCCCGGAACGCGCAGTCGCCGTCGAGCATCACCACCGCCGATCCGGACAGCTCCTGCTCCCGGAGCCGGCGGCCGGTGGTGATCAGGACCGGTTCCCCGACATCGTTGAGCGGGATGCGGTGGCGGGCCGTGAGCGCCTGGATGGCGGTGATGCCGGGGATCACGTCGTAGTCGATGTCGATGTGGTCGGCGACAGTGTCGAGGATGCGCAGCGTGCTGTCGTACAGCGCCGGGTCACCCCAGGCCAGGAAGGCCCCGACGCCGTCGGGGCCCAACTCGCTCGTGATGGCCTGAACCCACACCTCGGCCCGCGCGACGTGCCAGTCCGCGACGGCCCGGCGGTAGTCGTCGTCCTTGCTGCGCTGCGGGTCGGTCAGTTCGACAAATCGATAACGGGGCTCGCGGATGAACCGCTCACAGATGTGGCGGCGCAGGGCCACCAGATCACCCTTGGCCTCCCCCTTGTCCATGGCGAAGAACACCTCAGTGTCGTTGAGCGCCGAAATCGCTTGAGCGGTCACATAGTCGGGATCGCCGGCCCCGATACCGATCACATGGATCAAGCGCATATCGGCAGGGTAGCCGGGGCGCCCGCCTGCATCATCGCTCGGATACTCCAAGTATCCGGTACCGCGGGTATTGACACCGCCCCGCCGCCTCCTTACGTTTTGAACAGCACGCTGCATGAAGGGATGTCAACGGTGACAGCTTCGGTCAGACCCGCCGATGAGCCGCTCGCAGCACAGGCAACGGGCGGAGCACCAACCCGCGAGGAGTTCTCGGACCGTCTGCTCAAGGGCTCGGTGAAGAAGTCCTACGCCCCGATCGTCGACATCGACTGGGACGCGCCGTTGGACCGCGACAAGTTCTTCCTGCCGCCCAAGACGGTCTCGCTCTACGGCACCCCAATGTGGGACCAGATGAGCCGGGCGCAGCGCATCGAACTGTCGCGCCAAGAGTTGGTCAACACACTGTCCGCGGGCATCTGGTTCGAGAACATCCTGAATCAGGCGCTGCTCCGCGACATGCTGCACAAGGACCCGACCACCCGCGCGACGCACTATGCGCTGACCGAACTCGGTGACGAGACCCGCCACATGGTGATGTTCGGCAAGGCAATCGAGAAAGTAGGCGCCAAACCGGTATGGCCCCGACTCCGCCAGCGGATGATCATCAACACGTTGCCGCTGGTGTTTCGCGGCTCGCTGCTGTGGGTGGCCGCGCTGATCGGCGAGGAGATTTTCGATTCGCTGCAACGGCAGATGATGGACGATCCCGAACTACAGCCAATGGTGCAGCGGCTCATGCGGATTCACGTCACCGAAGAGGCGCGTCACATCCAGTTCGCGCGCGACGGTGTGCGCAAGCGGGTCGGGGACATGCCGCGGATGAACAAGCTGTGGGTGGCCAACCTCAACGGGGCGGGCGGCCTGTTCTTCCGCTACCTGTTCACCAATCCGGTTCCGTATCGGCGCACCGGACTCGACGCCCAGCAGGCACGGCGGATCGCACGCAACAGCCCGCACCGCCACCAGGTCCAGCGGTCCGGCTTCGCTCCGCTGGGGGCATTCCTGCAGGAGGTGGGCCTGATGGGCCCGGTCGCCCGCCGCCTGTGGAAGCGCACCAACTTCCTGTGACCGGCATCCGCGGTGCCCTCATCGTCGGGGCGACCTTCGGCGGCCTGAGCGCCTCGTTGCGGCGGCGGAGGCGCAAAGCCGCATCGGCCGAACACGAGGTGCCTTCGGGTGCCGCTGTCGAGGATGAGGTGTTCGACGGCCCGGCGACCATTGCAATCGGCGATGACCGCCATCAGGTGCGGGTCCGGCTGACCGGTCACATCGACCCGATCGACGGCCGGTATCACTGGCAGGGAACGGTTTTCGAGCCTCTTCCGGCCGACGGGCTCAAGGGATCAGCGCCGGTGACACTGACCGTCGGCGATCGAACCGCGCCGGCCCGGATCACCGAAAAGACCCCGCAGGGCGGCTATTCTGTCGCCGGTGTCGGCGCGCCACCCTTCGTGCTCGACGACGTCGAGGTCACCGTCCCGAAGATCTGAGCGAGTCGTCCCTGCCACGGGACCGCCGCAACTCGCGACCGCGCTTGATGTCCTGCTCTTCCTTCTGCGCATTCTTCTCCACCACCCGGGTGTCGCGCGGTGGCAACTGCAGGTCATCCTCGGCGGGGATGCCCGCTTGCAGCTGGCGGCCGCGTTCCAGCTCGGCGTCGAGTTCCGCACCGAACAGTAAGGCCAGGTTGGTGATCCACAACCACAACAGGAAGACGATGACTCCACCCAACGTGCCATAGGTCTTGTTGTAGCTGCCGAAGTTGGCCACGTAGAGGCCGAACAGCAATGAGGCGATGATCCAGATGATGATCGCGGCCGCGGCGCCGACGCTGATCCAGCGGAACTTCGGCTGCTGCACATTGGGCGTCGCGTAGTACAGGATCGCCACCGCCAGGATCATCAAGACAAGCACCAACGGCCACCGCGCGATGTTCCACACGGTCAGCGCGGTGTCACCGAGTCCGATAGCTCCGCCGACCGCCTTGGCGATCGGCCCGCTGACCGCAAGCATGACCACCGCGGCGGCCGCCAAGACGAGGCCGCCCAGCGTCAGCACCAGTTGCAGTGGCCGCAGCTTCCAGATCGGCCGGCCTTCCTCGATCTCGTAGATGCGGTTCATCGCGCGGCCGAACGCGCCGACGTAGGCAGAGGCCGACCACAGCGCTCCCAGCAGACCGGTGACGAGGGCAAAACCGGCGGACGGCGATTCCACCAACTGCTGTATGGGTGCCCGCAATGTGTCCACCGCGGACGGGGGACCGAGGTCGTCGATGATCTGCAGGATCGTGTCGGTGGTGCGCGGGCCCTGGCCGAAGACACCGAGCAACGACACCAGGAAAACCAGAGCGGGAAAGATTGACAGCACGGCGTAATACGTCAGCGCGGCAGCGAGGTCGGTGCACTGATCCCTTGAGAATTCGCGGGCAGTCTTCCGAACGACGTACAGCAGCGACGGCTTGGTCAGGTCCGTCGGTGATTCCGGCTTCCGGGGATCGTCCGGGTCGGGTTCATCGCCGCGATCGGGCTGCTCGGCGCGGACCGGCTCGTCGGCAGTCAAGACGGGCTCAGACCTTCAGGTGGGGTTGTCGTGGGCGACTGCTTTATAGCCGCGGGCCGCGGCCCGATCCACCGCCGCCCGCACCAGACCGAAGACCAGGCCCTGCAGGGCGGCGGCCGTCAGCGCTTCCCGGCCCGACCTGTTGAGGTCTTTCGGGTCGGGCGGCTTCTGCCCAGAATCGTCCACCCGTTTCCAGATCTGCGTGAACACCGCGCTGGCCAGCAGCCCGCCCGCCACGCTGGTGGCTATCGACAGGGGCATATACATCGCCTTCGACACCTTGCTCACTGTCACCACGTCCTTGATCCGTTGTGCCCAATTGCTGTAGCGGTTGATTCCCGCTGGGCCGCTATCCAAACCTGCGGTCTCGCCGATCGGCCCACCGAAACTAGAACGGGTTCTAGTATTCGGTCGACAGCACACAGCGGGAGACAGATACCAGGAGGCGCCGTGCGGTTCACGTACGCAGAGGCAATGACCGACCCCACGTTCTACATCCCGTTGGCGAAAGCCGCCGAGGCCGCCGGCTATCACAGCATGACCGTGCCCGACAGCCTTGCGTACCCGTTGGAATCCGACTCGACCTACCCGTACACGCCGGACGGCAACCGCGAGTTCCTGGACGGCAAATCCTTCATCGAGTCGTTCGTCCTCGCCGCCGCGCTTGGTGCAGTGACCACCACCTTGAAGTTCAACTTCTTCGTACTCAAGCTGCCGATCCGGCCGCCGGCGTTGGTCGCCAAGCAGGCGGGATCCCTTGCGGCGCTGACCGGCAACCGGCTCGGGCTCGGTGTCGGCACCAGCCCCTGGCAGGAGGATTACGAGCTGATGGGCGTCCCGTTCGCCAAGCGGGGCAAGCGGATGGACGAGTGCATCGAGATCATCAGGGGCCTCACCACCGGCGAGTATTACGAGTTTCACGGTGAGTTCTACGACATTCCCAAGACGAAGATGACGCCTGCGCCGACCGAGCCGATCCCGATCCTCATCGGTGGGCACGCCGACGCGGCGCTTCGCCGGGCGGCGCGCGCCGACGGCTGGATGCACGGCGGCGGCGACCCGGAAGAACTCCATCGGCTCATCGCCCGTATCAAGCAGATTCGCGACGAGGAGGGCAGGACCGGTCCGTTCGAGATCCACGTCATCTCCATCGACGGCTTCACCCTGGACGGAGTGAAACGCCTCGAGGACAAGGGCGTCACCGACGTCATCGTGGGCTTCCGGATTCCCTACATCATGGGCCAGGACACCGAGGCGCTCGACCCCAAGATCCGCAACCTCGAGATGTTCGCAGAGAACGTCATCGCAAAAGCCTGAGGATATGCGCAACTGCATGCGGGACAGCCGTTTTCAACCCGGGACGCTGAGATCGCCGAGGCGCTGCTCGACGTCAGCATCCCTACCCTGATGGTGTCGTTGGTGCACCACTCAGGCGACCCCGAACTCATCAGGGGGGAGCTGAAGCCGACCGGCCTTTTCCTCAACGAGGTCCAGGGATACATGTCCAAGCAGGACAAGGCGGCCGTCCGGAAGATCGCACTCGAGGTCATCGCCGACTACCGCGACCGCGGCTGCCCAGAACCGGCACCCATCGGTGCGGAACTGCTGCGGGAGATGATGGAGTGGCTGGTCTGCGCTCCGGTGCCCGCCGGACTCCAACCCTCGACGCCGGGTCCTTCGCTCAGTTCCCGGTCGTCGTCATCGGCTGCGGGCAATCCGGCCTGCTTGCCGGCATCCGCCTCAAGGAGGCGGGCATACCGTTCACCATCGTCGAGAAGAATGCCGGCCCGGGAGGAACGTGGTGGGAGAACACCGATCAGTGGACCCACTTCTTCCCCGAGCAGCCCGAGCTACGTCGGCGAGCACGTGTTGTGGGAAACCGAAGTCACCCAAGCCTGTTGGGACGTCGACACCGCCACCTGGGCTGTCCGGACGAAGGACCGCAACGGGGCGGCCGCCACCGGCTTTCAGATCGCACCGACGATCGCCGAGGATGTTGCCGCACTGACCTTGTTCAAGCGGACGGTCAGTGGATGTTCCCCAACCCGGACTACCACGCCGAAGTCGGCGCCGGTGTGCGGTGGGCGGCGCGACATCTGCCCTTCTACGGCCGTTGGTACCGGTGCCTGTTGTTCTGGCCCGGGTGTGACACCGGCTTCCAGGCCGCCCGCGTCGACCCGGACTACCCTCACCAGGATCGCGCGTCAGCGAGCTGGCCTACCGAATGGAATTCACAGCGGCACTACGCGAAGCCCTGGAAGTCACGCTGGCCGGCATGCTCGTGCCGCGCACCTGATCATCGAGGACAGGTACCCAGCCACCAAAGCCGATACAGTGGGCGACGGTCCCGGGTTGTAGGCCATCACAACAGGTCGTGCACCCGCTGGAGCCGCGAACGGGCATTGTTCACAGCGTGCGGAGTTCGTTGAACGCCCCTCATCGCGCAGTTGACGACGCACGAGATTCAGTTTTTGCGGGGTGGGGTAGTGGAAGTGGAAGTGGAAAGAGAATGGACCTGACGAGCGACCTAGACGAGAGCGTCCAGCGTGACCCGCACGATCCATCAACGGGCAGTCACGTCGAGGGGGGTGTTGTCGAGCATCCCACCGCCGACGACTTCGGCCATGCGCGGTCCCTGCCCACCGACCGCACCTGGTTCAAGCGGGCGGTCTTCTACGAGGTGCTGGTCCGGGCGTTCTACGACTCCACCTCGGACGGATCGGGGGATCTGCGCGGCCTGATCGAACGGCTTGACTACCTGAAGTGGCTCGGCGTCGACTGCCTCTGGCTGCCCCCGTTCTACGACTCCCCGCTGCGCGACGGCGGCTACGACATCCGGGACTTCTACCGGGTGTTACCCGAGTTCGGCACGGTCGAGGACTTCGTCGCGCTGCTCGACGCCGCTCACAAGCGTGGGATCCGGGTGATCACCGACCTGGTCATGAACCACACATCGGACTCGCACGAATGGTTCCAGGAGTCCCGGCGCAACCCCGACGGCCCCTACGGCGACTACTACGTCTGGAGCGACACCAGCCAGAAGTACACAGACGCCCGCGTCATCTTCGTCGACACCGAGGAGTCGAACTGGACGTTCGACCCGGTGCGGCGCCAGTTCTACTGGCACCGGTTCTTCTCGCACCAGCCGGACCTCAACTACGACAACCCCGCCGTGCAGAACGCCATGCTGGACGTGCTGCGCTTCTGGCTCGACCTGGGCATCGACGGCTTCCGGCTCGACGCCGTGCCCTATCTCTTCGAGCGGGAGGGCACCAACTGCGAGAACCTGCCGGAGACGCACGCGTTCCTCAAGCACTGCCGCAAAGTGATCGACGACGAGTTCCCCGGCCGGGTGCTGCTCGCCGAGGCCAACCAGTGGCCGGCTGACGTGGTGGAGTACTTCGGCGATCCCGAAACCGGTGGCGACGAATGTCACATGGCGTTCCACTTCCCGCTGATGCCGCGCATCTTCATGGCGGTCCGGCGCGAGTCGCGTTTCCCCATCTCCGAGATCATGGCGCAGACACCGCCGATCCCGGACATGGCCCATTGGGGCATCTTCCTGCGCAACCACGACGAGCTCACGCTCGAGATGGTCACCGACGAAGAGCGCGACTACATGTACTCCGAGTACGCCAAGGATCCGCGGATGAAGGCCAACGTCGGCATCCGCCGGAGGCTGGCGCCGCTGCTGGAGAACGACCGCAATCAGATCGAGCTGTTCACCGCGTTGCTGCTGTCGCTGCCCGGCTCGCCGGTGCTGTACTACGGCGACGAGATCGGCATGGGCGACATCATCTGGCTCGGCGACCGTGACGGGGTCCGCACACCGATGCAGTGGACGCCGGACCGCAACGCCGGCTTCTCCACCGCCACCCCGGGGAGGCTGTATCTGCCGCCCAACCAGGACGCCATCTACGGGTACCACGCCGTCAACGTGGAGGCGCAGCGTGACATCTCTAACTCGCTGTTGAACTGGACCCGCACCATGCTCGCGGTGCGCGGCCGCCACGACGCGTTCGCGATCGGCACCTTCCGGGAGTTGGGCGGCTCCAACCCGTCGGTGCTCACCTATGTGCGCGAGACGGACGACGACACCTTGTTGTGTGTGAACAACCTGTCGCGGTTCCCGCAGCCGATCGAATTGAACCTGCAGAACTGGAACGGGTACACCCCTGTCGAGATGACCGGGTACGTGGAGTTCCCCCGCATCGGCCAGCTGCCCTATCTGCTGACCCTGCCGGGCCACGGTTTCTATTGGTTCCAGCTGCGGCCGCCTGATCCTGGAGAGCAGCAATGAACCTGCCGTTCGATGAATGGCTACCCCAGCAGCGGTGGTATGCCGGACGAAATCGCGAACTGTCCTCGGCCGAGCCCGGTGTCGTGGTTCCGCTGCGTGACGACCTCGACCTCGTGCTGCTCGACGTGTCGTACACCGACGGATCGTCGGAGCGCTATCAGGTCATCGTGCGCTGGGATTCCGGAGCCGCGGACGCGGCGACATCCGGCGCGAGCCCGATTGCCGAATTCCTTGGCATCGCAACCATCGGCGCCGACGGCGACCGCACCGCCTACGACGCGCTCTACAACCCGGCGGATGCGCAGTTCTTGCTGTCGCTGATCGACTCGTCGGCGACGGTGGGTCCTCCGGTCAACGCGGTGCGGTTCGGCAAGGAACCCGGCGCGACGCTTCCACTCCAGGCAGCGCCGCGGGTGACGAGCGCCGAGCAGAGCAACACCAGCGTGATCTTCGAAGAAGAGGCCGTCTTCAAGGTGTTTCGCCGCATGACGCCGGGCATCAATCCAGACATCGAACTGAACAGGGTGTTGGCACGGGCCGAAAACCCGCACGTGGCGCGGTTACTCGGCGCCTACGAGACGACGTACGACGAGAAACCGTGCGCGCTCGGCATGGTCACCGAGTTCGCCTCCAACTCCGCCGAGGGCTGGGACATGGCCACGGCCAGCACCCGCGACCTGTTCGCCGAGGGCGACCTTTACGCCGACGAGGTCGGCGGCGATTTCGCAGGCGAGTCGTATCGGCTCGGCGAGGCGGTCGCGTCGGTCCACGCCACACTCGCCGACGAACTCGGCACGTCGCGCACCCTGTTTGCGACCGACACCGTGCTCGAGCGACTGTCGGCCGCGTCGGCTTCGGTCCCCGAACTGGAGCAGTACGTGCCGCTGATCGAGGAGCGCTACCGCAAGCTGGCGGAGGAGACGATCACCGTCCAACGGATTCACGGCGACCTGCACCTCGGGCAGGTGCTGCGCACGCCAGAGAGCTGGTTGCTGATCGACTTCGAAGGCGAGCCGGGCCAGCCGCTCGATGAGCGACGCCGTCCCGACTCCACGCTGCGGGATGTGGCCGGCGTGCTGCGGTCATTGGAGTACGCCGCCTACCAACGGTTGATGGAGCAGGCCTCGCACTCTGGAGCCGAGGACCGGGACCGGCAGCTGGCCGCGCGGGCACGCGAATGGGTGGACCGCAACGCCGCCGCGTTCTGCGAAGGGTATGCGGCGGTGTCCGGCGCCGACCCGCGCGACTCCGGGCATCTGCTCGAGGCCTACGAGCTTGACAAGGCCACCTACGAGGCAGCCTACGAGGCGCGGCACCGGCCCAGCTGGCTGCCGATCCCGCTGAAGTCGATCGCCCGGATCGTGAGCTAGGCGAGCCTAGCGAGGCCGAAAGGGTCAGCGCGGCGTAACGGTCGCCGCCTAGCGCCGCACCAATTGGACGTGGCCCAAAGTGTCGATCCTCGGCAGCGCGCTCGCCATCTTGCTATTCGCCGCTACGATCAGCTTCC
>JAOPWF010000256.1 GCA_025965815.1 Mycobacterium sp. | reverse complement strand
ACGAGTTCAGCGTCCGGAAGGACCGGCAGCGCCCGGATAACCGTATCGAACCCTTTGCGGGGCACAAACCGTCCGACGCAGACGATCCGACGCCGCTCACCGCGCGGCGCCCGCACCCCGTCCGGGTTGAACATGTCCAGATCGACCCCGCACGGCACCACCGACATGCGGGATCGCGAGCGGCCCAACCGCACAAGCTCGAAAACCTCGTCGGTGCAGGTGGCCGCGACCCATGTGGCGCTCTTGGCTACCAGCGCCTCGAGCTTCAGGCGCGGCTCGGGACTGGTGTCCTGAGCGCCCTGGTAGCGCCGCTTGACCACCCCGAGCGCATGAAAGGTCTGCACCGCGGGAATGCTGAGATGCCGTGCGGCCAATTGGGTGGCGATGCCGGACATCCAGAAGTGCGCATGCGCCACGTCGGGCCGGTCCGCGGCCCAGCGCGCATCCAGGTACTGGGCGAACGGACCCATGAACGGCAGCAACTCGTCCTTGGGCAGCGGACGGGGCGGTCCGGCGGGCACGTGCTCCACGGTGTAGCCCACGGGGGTGCTCACCCGCTCTGGCAAGTCGGCATCGTCGCGACGGGTGTAGACGGTGACCTCATGCCCCCGCCGCGCCATCGCGGCCGACAGTTCGGCAACGTGGACGTTCTGGCCGCCGGCGTCGACGCCTCCCAGCGCGGCCAGTGGACTGGCGTGCTCGGAAACCATCGCTATCTTCATGACCCCCCTGCCTGACTTCACACGCAGCGCTCCTGGATCAGGCTGTCCCACTCAGCCAGAAATCTGTCCAGAGAAAAGTGCGCCATCGCAAACTCCCGCGCCGCCTTACCGGCCAGCGTCGCCGCCGAGAAGTCGGTGATGAAACCGGCGAGGGCGTACGCCAGAGTGTTGACGTCCGCGCTCACCACGCCGGCTTCCCCCGGCACCACCAGTGGTGCCATCGTGGACGCGACCGACACCACAGGCATACCCAGATACATCGCCTCCACCAGCGACATCCCAAGAGAAGTCCACCGGGCGGTGTGTAGGTAGACCCGGCGACGGGCCACCTGCCGCATCAGGCGCGCCGTGGGCACGTCCCCCTTGCCCCGCACCTTGCCCGTGCGGTGGCGTGGGTCGTTCAGATCCAGCGTGCCGATGCCCCAGACATCAATCGGGTGGTCGGTCCCCAGTTCGGCCAGCAGGTCGGTTCCCACCGTGCGCCACCGCCGTATCGGCTCGTTGATCATGGTCGCCGCGGCGGGGAGTTCGCCGGTGTACATCTCGCGGGGGTCGGGGATGCCGTGCGTGATGACCCGGGTCTCCGCCCTGCCGTTCTCCCACATCAACCGGTTGAAGTCGGTGACGTGCACCACCGGGATGTCGGTTCGGCCTGCCATCGGATGGACGCTGTCCGCGGCGAACGGCCGTGGCGTGTTGTGCTCCAGGTACACGGCCGGCACATCGGCTCCCGGTCGCCTGCCCAGCCACTGCGTCGCCAACTCGAGTTCGTTGGGACGTTGCAACACCACGAGGTCGACGTCTTCGTCACGTAGGTCGGCTACCGGAACTTCTTGTGCCTGAGACCATTTTCTTCCGCACAGGCCGCGGCCGTCGGCATCGCGGGCCGAGTTGACGGGCAACAGATACCGGTGTTCGCCCCGTACGAAGGACTCCATCCAGGACCCGTGCACGTGCCACACCAGGACTGAACGGGTAGCCGTCGTAGCCGACATGGGCTGAGCCGTACCCCGGGCGGGTTGCGATAAACATGGTTTGCCCCACCAGGGCAGGGGTACGCGCTGGAGATGACCGACAGTGACGAATTCCCGGATGACGTGCCCATCGCCGATGCCATCGAACAGCGTCTCCCGGCCATCGACTCGGACGACGAATTCGATAACGAGGAGGGTCCGGGAGCGGATCCCGTCCCGGCCGGGGAGGTGCCGATGGAGGCGAATCCGCCGGATTGGCAGGAGCAGCAGCAGACCGTTCCCGGCATCGATGACCAACTTGACGACCAATAAAGCGAGCAGGGTCGGCGACGAGGAGAACGCCACAGTGCGCTGGCCTACGTCGGCCATCGGCCGTGTTACGCGACACAACCGGCGATGCGGGTTTGGTCCGCCGGGCACGGGGGAACACAGCCGTGGTGCGGGTTAGAACTCGTGCGCGAGGAGCGTCAGGATGAAATCCTCGCTAGGGCCTGCCCAAGCAGGTCGACTCCGAGCACCAGGCAGCGCGGATCGCCAGGACAGCAGTGTCCGTCAGCTCAAGAAGTGGGCGAGAGCACGCGGGCTGTCTGGAGTGATTCATACACACTGAAGCGGAAGGCAACCATGACCGACAAGAACAGTGGCCCCCAAGAAGGCATCAAGGGCGTCGTCGAAGACGTCAAGGGCAAGGCGAAGGAAGCGGTTGGCACCGTGACCGGTCGTGACGACCTCACTCAGGAGGGCAAGGCCCAGCAGGACAAGGCTGAGGCCGAGCGCGACGTCGCCAAGAAGGAAGCGGAAGCTGAGTCGGCCCGTGGTGCGGCGAAGACTGCCGAGAAGCGCCAAGAGGCCAATCAGTAACGGATTTGCCTGACGAAAATGCCCAGCCGGATCAACCGGCTGGGCATTTTCTTGTGTCGGAGAATTAACTGGCCGGCGGTTGGCGCGGCGCGTCGGGATGGTCGGCGAGCCACTGCTCCTCGATGCTGCGCACTCGCCGGTACTGGACTCCAAGCCAGCCCAGGCCGATCACGCACGCGACGATGGCGCCGACACCAAAGCCGAGGCCGGTGTCGTCGTGCCCGGTGGCGAAAGCGACGAGACAGATGACGAACGCGAGGATGGCCAAGCCGATGATGATCAGTCCGGGCAAGCTGGCAGTGTTCTTCATCGACTCACCGGCGTGCGGGCGGGTGGTGCGGGCGTGGTCGACGGGATCCTTCGCATCGTCTCCCATGGCTGCTCCTCTCAGGCCACTCCGCCACCATTTTCTGCGGCGTTCGACGCGGTAGCACTACCCGAACCCCTTGGGGCCGAAACGGTTGTCGCTGATACCGCGGATAGCGTTGCGGGCCGTCGCAGCGGTGGCCGATGCCACCGGAGCGGGCACCTCGTCCAGGTCCTTGTAGTCGGTGGTCTGCATGGCTTCGCCGTTCCAGTACGTACAGCCCTGCGCCGGGATGGATGACCCGACGTCGTTGAG
>JAOPWF010000250.1 GCA_025965815.1 Mycobacterium sp. | reverse complement strand
CGAGTTCGTGGCTTGAATCGTGCTCGATCCCCTCGATGGTGATCCGCAGCTGCTCGCCACCCTTGTTCTCGACAACCCAGACCGGCAGCGGCCCGTCGAGTTCCTCGGTCAGCCAGCACGGCGGGCTCATCCAGTTCAGCGGCTTGTAGGCGCGGTCGTCAGCGTGCACGCTCACCGATCCGTCCGCCTTGACCAGCAATAGCCGGCGCGCGGACGGCAGATGCGCCGTGAGGCGGCCGAGATAGTCGACGGTGCACTGGGCGATCACGAGACGCATTGGTAGTCAACCTCCGTGAGCAGCCGGTCGTGGTCGATCTCGCCGAAGAAGTTGGCGATGTCGAACTCGACCACGAATGTGTGACCCTCGATGAACCCGGTAGGCAACCGCTCCATCGCCGCAGTGGCCGACCGCTTCGGCCGAAACCCATACGAGCACGACATGAAGTCCGCCTCAAAGATCGGTTCCAGCACGATCTTGGCCGCCGCCTGGGCCACCCTGTCCCCCACCGTGGGAATCCCCAACGGCCGCTTACCACCTCGTGGTTTCGGAATCTCCACCCGACGCGCCGGCGCCGGACGGTACACACCCTCGCGAAGGTCATGACGTAACTCACGCAACATGCGGTCCACGCCGTAGCCCTCCACCGCGACCAAGGTGACACGATCCATCCCGGCCGCACCCCTGTTCTGACGCACCCGTTCCCACGCCTCCCACAGGACGTCTCCCCTATGGACCCGGTCATACAGGACGTGGAAACGCCGACCCTGCGACTGCTTGGCCGCAGCCCATAGCCCACGTTGGAGTTCTCGCACTTTCACCGGCGACACCGCAAGCAGCTCGTCGGCTACGGCAAGCCGTGGCCTGCCGGGGGAATTGGACCAAGCGGACCCGGTCATGCCCGCACGCTTACCCACTTGGCGGGCGTGATCAATGTCGGGGCCCCTTCCTCCCGGCGCGTTATGTCGCACGCCGATCAGCGGTACTACGACCCCATCGGACTCCCGCTGCCCTCCAAGGGATTTCACCATCGGCTTATACCCCTGGTCTTTGCCCGACAAGGCGGGGCAGACGGGCCTCTCCAGTTCCGAACCAGACTGTGTGCACGTGCCATCTCCCCTACCCCGAGAAGACCCACCAGGCTGACCCCGCACCAGGGCCTGGCGGACATGGCCTTCACCATGACATGAGCGGCTCGGCTCTCCCGTTGTAAATTTGACGACGCCGAACAGTTCGCGGTGCCGCTACAGCCCGTGCACTTGCTCCCTCCGAAGAGGAAACTGACACCCCGCTCAGCCCGCCGCCTCTCGACGACGAACCGGGACCTGCTACCCGGCGTTCCGGTACCTACCGAGACGGGACTCCCACCCGCTAGCCTGATCCAGCTTTCTGGACGCACCACGCGGTCCACCTTAGGGTGCACGGTCGCAGACAAATTAGGCTGACGCCACGATGAACGCCAAGAACAGCGTGCCCCAGCGGCTCGGCCGGGTACTCGAGACGGTGACCCGGCAGAGCGGCCGGCTGTCGGACACGCCTGAATTCGGATCGTGGCTCTTGGGCAGGGTCTCGGAGAGTCAGCGGCGGCGACGGATACGCATCCAGGTCATCCTCACCATGCTTGTTCTCGGTGCGAACCTCATCGGTATCGTGGTGGCGCTGTTGGTGGTGACCGTGGCTTTCCCGGTGCCGAGCGTCTTCGAGCCGGAGGTGCGCTGGATCACCTTCGCCGTCGCTCCCGCCTATATCGGCGCCGCGCTGGTCGTCGGCGTCTTTTGGGCTACGCGGCGGGTGATCCGCAACGTGCGCTGGTCCATCGAGGGACGCACGCCCACCCGCGACGATCAACGCAACACCTTCTTGGCGCCATGGCGGCTGACACGTGTGCTGCTGGTGTTGTGGGGTCTGGGGGCGGTTCTCCTCACCCTGCTCTACGGGCTGGCCGACACCCGCTTCATCCCTAAGGTCGCCCTGGGTATCAGCTTTAGCGGCATCGTCGTCTCGGCCTGCTCCTATCTATTCACCGAATTCGCCCTGCGGCCGGTCGCAGCGCAAGCGCTCGAGGCGGGCGGCCCGCCGCGCCGGTTTGCCCAGGGCATCATGGGTCGGACCCTGTTGGTATGGGCATTCGGGTCCGGAGTGCCGGTGCTAGGCATCCTGCTGGCAGCCATCATCACGTTGACGCTGCGAAACGTCACTCCGACCCAATTCATCGTTGCGGTAATGATTCTCGCGTTGTTCGCGTTGTTGTTCGGATTCATCCTGATGTGGCTGCTGTCGTGGCTCACCGCGACGCCGGTACGGGTGGTGCGTTCCGCGCTCAAGCATGTCGAGGAAGGCGACCTCGACTGCAACGTCGTGGTTTTCGACGGAACAGAGCTGGGCGAACTGCAGCGGGGGTTCAACTCCATGGTGCAGGGTTTGCGCGAGCGGGAGCGGGTCCGCGACCTGTTCGGCCGCCACGTCGGTCGTGAGGTCGCCGCCGCCGCCGAGATGCAACGTCCCAAGCTCGGCGGCGAGGAACGCCATGTCGCCGTCGTCTTCGTCGACATGATCGGCTCCACCCAACTTGTGACCGGGCGCCCCGCCGCCGAGGTGGTCGAACTGCTCAACCGGTTCTTCGCGGTCATCGTGGACGAGGTGGACCGCCACCACGGCTTCGTGAACAAGTTCGAGGGCGACGCCGCCCTCGCGCTCTTCGGTG
>JAOPWF010000228.1 GCA_025965815.1 Mycobacterium sp. | reverse complement strand
GTGCCGATTCTGCAGCCGCCGTACTACGCCAACCCGCCGGCTGCACCGCCGTGGTATCCGGTTCAACGGCAGCCGCAGACACCGTCCTGGTCGCCCAACTACGGCGGTCCGCCCGCCTCAGCGCCGTGGTACCCGCAGGCGCCGCAGTATCCGGTGCAGCAGTGGCCATCCGGCCCCACCGGTCCTGGCTACGGCGGTGGCCAGTCCGGCGGCGACGAAGGCCGCGGTTCCCACGATCGTTCCGAGGGCGGCAGACACTCGCCGATCTGGCTGTGGCCAGGCGACTAGCGGGCAGCTACACCAGAATCGAAATTACTTGGGAGTCGCTTTCACGGCCGGCACGGCCAGCGACGTGTCGGGGACCGACGGAGGTGTCGACTGCGTGACGGTGACACCGGTCGACATTCCCGAGCCCTGCACGATGATTCCGTCCCCCGAACCTGCGGTGGTCGAGGCGATACTCAGGGCGCCCATCACCACGACAGCGCCCCCGCCGATCACCGCAGCCACGAATTTCACCGGCACGGCGCGGTTTCTGACCTGCGACTGACTCTTGTCCACTTTCAAGCACCTCTGATCGAATTCCGGTTGCCAACTAGCTCGAACGACGACCTCCGCACAGAGGACGACGAACTTGCTGGGAGCAGCGTAAGTGCCCGGTAACGCGACTTCGCGATGAATAAGCCATCTCCAGTAAATCCACAGACAACCCGGGGCAATCTCCCAGCGAATGACGCCGTCGACGTACGTACACGGCGGCGAGTCAGGGTACAGTCAGCGTATGTCGTTGCGTCTCACCGCATTTCGCCGGTCAGCTGCGGCAAGGCAGCCTGGGATCAGATCACCATGAACTGGCACGGACGACCGCTCGAGACCCATCAGATCATTGTCGACCTGATCGGCAACACCACCACGACCACAGGACTGACCGTCCACTGTGTTTTGGACACCGACCAGTACCCCACGGGCGTCAAGTACACGATGAAAGACGTTGACGCCCTGCCGATCACACGCCACGACTTCCACGGCGAGTGGAACTACACCGTGCAGCCCGCGACACGCCCGTAGCCACCGCCCTTATTTTGACGCGCGTCCTAACCCTACGCGCAAAGCGCTGCTCCTACGGTGACGAAACGTCTACTTGATGCCGACCAGGCCACGGCAGCGAGGTGGGAGAATCCGCTAGCGCGCGTGGAGTTCCTCGGCGAGGCCGCGATTCTCGGCCTCGAGGCCGACAACTCGGCGTTCCAGGTCGACAATCATGTCGGCCCCGCGGGCATCCATGCCCATCGCGAGCAGCTCGTCGCGACGCTCCAGCACGGGTTTCAACCCATCGAGCATCGCGGCGGGGCTGTCGGTCGGCGACGGCGAGTGAGCGGGTATTCCTTGCGGCGGAGCGGGATTGTCGTCAGCGTTGAGCCGGCCACTGCGTAACAGCACCGCCGTGAGCAGCGCGCCGACCAGAAAGAGGCCGCAAGCGACGCTGAACGCGGTGGTGTAGCCGTGGATGGCGGCGTCCGAGCGCAGCTCCGGGGTCGGCCGATGGCTGGTGAGGTACCGCGTAAGCGCGGAGGCGAAGATCGTCGACAGCGCCGCGGTGCCGACGGCGCCACCGATCTGCTGGCTGGTGTTGACCATCGCGGATGCGACACCGGCGTCGTCCTTGGGCACGCCCGCGGTGGCGGTGGCGATGGACGGCGCGAAGGTCAACCCGACGCCAAGGCCCAGGATCGCGAGGGGCCCAAGCACGTCGCCGGCGTAGGAGGAAGTGATATCCAGGTCGGTCAGCCAGAACATGCCCGCCGCGGCGATCAGCATACCGGTGGGCACCAGCGGGCGCGGACCGAAACGGGGTACCAACAGGGCGTTGGAGGCTCCCGCCGAGACCGCGATGCCGGCCGCAAACGGTAGAAAAGCCACGCCTGTTTCCAGCGGGCTGTAGCCCAAGGTCTGCTGTACGTAGTAGGTGAGGAAGAGAAAGACGCTGAACATGCAGCAGAACGCAATAGCGATCGCCAGGTAGGACCCCGCGCGGTTGCGGTCGGCGATGATGCGCAGCGGCAGCAGCGGCTCTTTCGCACGCGCCTCGATCGCGACGAACGTGATCAGCAGGAGCGCGCTGGCGCTGAACATCGCGACAGTCAGCGGTGCGGTCCACCGGTCGGTCTCCGCGTTCGACAGGCCGTAGACCAGGCAGAACAGCCCACCTGATACTGCGACGGCGCCGAGCCAATCCAACCGCCGCGCGCGATCCACGGCGGCATCCTTGGCCTTGATGAACGCCACCACGCCCAGCGCCGCGGGAAGCGCGAACAGCAGGTTGACGTACAGACACCATCGCCAGGACAGCCATTCGGTCAGCGCTCCACCCAACAGCAGACCGATGGCGGCCCCGCCTGCGGCAATGGCGGCGTAGATGCTGAGCGCTTTGCCGCGCGCCCGGAGGTCGGTGAACGTCACATTGAGCGTCGACAGCGCGGCCGGCGCCAGAACGGCCGCGAAGATCCCTTGCAGGGCGCGCGCGGTGATCAGCATCACGAAGCCGACGGCCGCGCCGCCGACCGCCGAGGCCGCAGCGAAGCCGAGCAGTCCGATCAGCAAGGTGCGGCGTCGACCGATGAGGTCGGACAGTCGACCGCCGATCAACAGCAGACTGCCGAACGCCAGCGAGTATGCGGTGACGACCCATTGACGGCTTTCCGTTCCAAATCCCAGGTCGGCCTGCGCGGAGGGTAGCGCGATGTTGACGATCGTGGTGTCCAGGACCACCATCAGCTGCGCGAGCCCGATTATGACCAAGACTCGCCACGGCTGACTGCTGCGCTGCGGACCCCTGGCCACGGGCGGGCGACGGTGGCCGGCCGTCGCCTCCGGGCCGCCCATGCTGCGGGGCGGTTGCTGCGCCTGGACGCGGTCGCGGAGGTACAGAACCCATGTGCCGTCCGGCGCTGGTCGTGTCATCGAACACCTCTTCGCTACGACGCAACCGCGTCCCCGACCACGCTGTACCCACGACCGGGTTCACAAAAACGGCCATCCGGGCGGCTACCTCAAAGTCGGACAGTCGAGCACCCACCTGGACCTCAGAAGTCGCTCGAGCCAGTGCATTCGCTCACACTCACTAAGCGAGGTCGCGAAAACCACGCGAGAGGGGGCCATAATCGACATGTACAACGATTTGTGAGCATCGTGTTCATGCACGCGGTGGGTGCAGGTGTGGCGAGAATGACGCGCAGTTGCACGCACTCTAGGTTGGCTGCGAGGTGAGGCTGAATGGCTGTTGACAGCCAGCGAGCCGACAGTACCGTGCACAAAATCCTGGTCGGCACGATGAAGGCGCTGAGCAGGCAAGGTACGCACAAGCTTTCCGTGAGCGACATCTGTGAGGCGTCGCAAATTGCGCGCGGCACCTTCTACCGGTACTTCAACAGCAAAGACGAGGTTCTGTCTGCCCTCGGCAGACATTTCGAAGAGGGAATCGCTGCAGCGTTCGCCGCTGCCATCGAAGCCAATCCGGACCCTGCTGCACGGGTCAAGGTGGTGTTGGACACCATGATCACCTACCGGGGCGCCGGCGGGGATCTGAACCGGATGCTGGACGTGGCACCGGAATTCACCCTGGCGTTCATCCGTGACACCTTCCCGAACCTGGTGGACGTGGTGACCGACGCTCTCGGTCCGGCCGCCGACGAATCGCCGCTGGTGACTGGCGGAACATTGACGAAGCGGCAGCTTGGAGACCTCTTTCTACGGAGCGTGATGTCGACGTTGTTCCTGCCAGGCAGCCGTCCGGAAGAGGTGCCCGCACTTGTGGCGTCGCTGTTTGCGATCGGCTCACCCAGCAAGGCGAAGGCGAAGGGCCGGACGGGCGTCAGGGCCGGTTGAGCAACCGGACGATCTAGCCGTTGGGCGGTATCAGCATCGACTGCCATGTTTGGTCTTGGCGGGCGCCCTGCGCCAGGTCGGCTTGCGTGTACACCCGGCCGTCGGGCCCCAGGTAGGTGCCGGTGGCCCGGTCATAGGTTGCGGCTGCTATCGGCGGTGGCGACGGCCCCGGCGCAGACGGTCCCACCGCTGGCAGTGACCCGGGCGGCAGCTGCGGAATGTCCTGTCCCGACAAGGTGGCGTTCGGATCACCCTTCCAGTTGGAGCCGTCGTTCAGGGGGACGTAGTTCTCGTTGCTCTCGCATATCTTAACCGTCGGCGCCCGCTTTCCCGGAACCGTTTCGCACGGGATGTTGCGCGCGCCGCGAACGTTGATCGAAGAGTCCTGCGGGACACGGCAATACAGGTCGCCGTCGGGGCGGGCGGGATAGTCCACCTCGCTGGCCGGCCGTTGCTGCTGGGCCGGCAGAAAGCCGGTGGTACACGGCGGAGGCAGGTTCAGGTTCAGGTTGAAGTCCAGGTAGAAGCCCTTGTAGTCCTGCTTGGTCGCCAGGTTGGGAACTATTCCTCCGGCCATGATGGCGGTGCCCTGCGGAAGCAGCACCAACAACTGTTCGATGTCGTTCTGATAGGTGACCGCGACCTCGCCGACGCTGACCAGGTTGGCGAGCACCATGGGCAGCGTCGGTCGCAGTCGCTCGAAGAGTTATCGCACTTCGTCGGCTGACACAGGCCCTTTCTCGAGCAATCCGGTGACGGCGCGGTCTTGGTCCCGAAGCTGGTTAGTGAGGTTGGCGAGATTGGCGGCCCACGCCCGGATCGAATCCGAAGTGTGGGCTTGCGAATCGAGCACCGGCGCTGACTGATCCACCAGGGTGGTCAACGGGTCGAGGTTCGTCCTTGCATCGATGGCCAGCCTCGTCGAACCCTTCACGAGCCGGGATATGTCCGGCCCGAGACCGCCGACGGCCGTGTAGCTTTCGTCGATCACGGTTTTGAGGTTGTCGTGCGGAATCGCCTGGAGAGCGGTGTTGGTTGCATCGAGCAGCGAATTGATATCGGGTGGAACAGAAGTACGCGCCAGCGGTATGACGTCGCCGTCGCGAAGTGGCCGGGAGTTGCCTTCGCCAGGAAGCAGAGCGACATACTGTTCGCCGACCGACGATTGGCTGTGCACCTGAGCGTCCAGGTCCGACGGGATGTCGATCGACGACTTCAGTGAAAGCACGGCGTCGACGCCGGTCTGCGTCACGCGGACGTCCTTTACCCGACCGACTTCCGTTCCGCGGTAGGTGACATTCCCCCCGGCATAGAGGCCTCCCGACTGGGGCAGTTGGACGATAACGCTGTAAAGCCCGACGCCCGGCACGATGTTGGACAACTTGACGTAACCGAAGATCGTGACGGCGCCCGCGATGATCGAGACGACCACAAAGGCGCCCAGCTTGATGAGAATTCGCCTCTCCAAGTGCATGCTATGGCCCTTGGTTTGACTGGTAGGGAAAGGTCAGCGGGTTCCCGCCGGTGTACGGGCTGGGCTGCTGGCCGATGGTGCGCCCCCACAGCATCTCCAGCTTTGTCAGACCTCCCTCGAAACGGGTCCCCGTGAGCAGGGCCGAGTCCAGCCGGCTCAACGTCAAATCAAGGACGAGCGTCAGGTTGGCGTAGTCCCCGCGAAACCACTTGGTGATCGTCTCTTTGGCCCATGGGAAGGTCGTAAGGAAGCTCAGAGATCGAGTGAGCGAAGGCCCGGCATCCGCGAGAGACTTCAACACCGGTCCCAGGTCCTTCAGCTCCTGCACCAGAGCGTCTTTCGTCTGATTGACGGAGTCGGCGGTCAGCGCGCTGAACTTGCCAAGCTGGTCGAGCACGTCGACGAGGTTCTGCCGCTGCTCCTTGAGCAGCGAGAGCGCATCGGGGAAGGTTTGCAGTGCCCGGTCGACGACGGGTCGCTGGTCGGAGAACTGGCCGACGAGATTGTTGACTCGGTCGGTAGCGTTGATGATGTCGTTGCTCTGCGCACTGAGATGGCCGATGAACTGGTCAAGCTGTTCGATCAGGCTCCGCAGGTCGCTTTCCCGACCGGCGAATGCGGTACTGAACGCCCGGGTGATGTCTTGAACCTGGCCGATCCCGCCACCATTGAGCACCAGCGACAAGGCCGCCAACGTCTGCTCCGTCGTCGGATAACTGCCGGCCGCCGATAACGGGATCAGCGACCCGTTGTGCAGCCTGCCTGCGGGCGGCACGCCGGTCGGCGGAGCGAGCTCGATATGCAGCGACCCCAGCAGACTGGTCTGGCCGATCGTGGCGACTGCGTTCACGGGTAGATCGACGTTGCCGTCGATCCGCATGGTGAGCAGCGAGTGCCAGTCTTCGCGCTCGATCTTGATGACGTTGCCGACCGTCACGTCGCCCACCCGGACCCGTGAGTTCTGCTGGATGTTGGTGACGTCGGGCAACTGCGCCTTCACCTCGAACGAACCCGGACCACTACCCGCCGTACCCGGCAGCGGCAGCGAATTCAGGCCACGCCAGCCACAGCCCGATAGCGTGGTGGCGGCGAGCAACACCAACAGCAAGCCGGCGACCCCGCGGCGCCTCGATCGCCTCACGATCCGCCGCCATGGGGAACCATCAGGCCAGGCAGTCCCTCATCGGGGTTCGTCGCCGCCGCCTCCGCCGGTAAGACGGGGCCGCTGTCAGCGGCGGGTGGGGTCGCCGCAGGCATCGCCGAGTCCGGTTGCGGCGCTGCGGGAACGGGCGGCACGTAATCGGGCCGCAACCGGTCCTCGCTGTAGGTGACCTCGTTAGGACGGGCCTGGGTGCCTACGACCAGGTTCTCTCCCAAGGGCGGAAAGTTGTACTGGCGATTCTTGATGATCGGCGCGAGGTATTGCACGCACAGCTTCGCCGATTGTTCGGCGTTGAGGCGTGCCGCCGCCTGTATTGCGCCGCATAAGAAGGTGATCGGATTGGCGAAGTTGTTGAGCATCAGTGCACCGGACAATGCGCCCTGGGTGGGTTGCCAGATGTTGTTGTAGTTGTTGAGGGCCGTCGGGGCGATGTGCAGCGTTTGCTTGATATCGCCGAGGCTGTCGGTGACGGCCTTTGAGACGGCGGACAATTTATCCGACGTGGTTCCCAACGCCTCTCGATTCTCGGCCACAAAGCCCTGGACGTCACCCACTGCCACGTTCAAGTCCTTCATGGCGTTGCCAACGGCGTCCGGATCGGCGGCCACCAGGGCAGTGACCGACGCGATGTTCCGGTTTACCTGACGCATCAGGTCAGTGCTGCCCTGCAGGGCCGAGACGAGAATCGAAAGGTTCTTGACAGTGCTGAAGATGTCGGTGCTGTGGTCGCCGAGCACCGAAAAGGCCTGGGACAACTTGATAACGGTGTCCCGAATATTGGCGCCTTCACCGCGCAGATTGTCCGCTGCGGTGTTGATGAGCGAGCCCAACGGCGCGACCCCGCCCGGTTCCGTCGGCTGCAAGGTCTGGGTCAGCTTGTCGAGTTGCATGCGGAAGTCGTCCCACTCTACTGGGACCGCCGTGCGATTTTCGGGGATCACCGCGTTGTTCGTCATGGTCGGTCCGGTGGTGTACGCGGGGGTCAACTGGATGGCCCGCGACGTCACAAGGGACGGCGACAAGATCGCTGCTTGAGCTTCGGCAGGCACCTGGTACTGGCTGTCATAGGAGAAGGTGATCTTTGCGCGTCCGGGTTGCGGCTCGATCTTGTCAATCGTGCCAACGGGCACTCCCAGGATCTGCACCTCGTCTCCGGCGAAGATGCCGTTGCTGTTGTCGAAGTACGCGGTGACGGTGATCTTGTTGCCCTGGTGCAAGTTGGGCAGGACTGTCACCACACCGGCGATGAGTAGCAGCACGAGGGCGACGGCCAAACCGGCGCGGCTCTTGCGCAATACAGTCATCGTGGGGCCTCCGTCGATGGTGAATCAGGCGCAACGGGGCCGACCGGTGGCTCGGGGCGAGGCGGGTAACCGGCCGGTGGCCCAGGTGGTGGACCGCCGGGCGGCGGCTGCGGCAGTGGCGGGTCATACGGGTAGCGGGGATCACCGGGCTTGCCGGTGATGGCGTCCGGCAGAGTCAGGTTCGGCTCACCCCCCTGACCGGTCCGCGGGAAAGGTACCGGCAACGCAGGTGTTCCCGGCTGGCCCCGTTGCGGGTCGGTGCGCTGCGACGGTAACAGCACATTCGGATCCAGGCCGAGATCCGAGAAGGCGGCATCCACGAACGGCTGCACAAATTGTCCGGGCAACAGGTTCGCGACGTAGGCCTTGAAGAACGGTCCGGCGGCTACGGATTCACCCAGCGAGGTGACGTAGGAGTTGAGCAGCTTGATGGACTTCTGGACTCGTTCCTTGCGGTCGTCCAGGATGGTCAGCACGCCGTTGAGCTTGTCCAGAGCCGGCCGCAACTGAGCCCGGTTGTCGGTGACGAAACCGGACAACTGTTGTGACAGTGCGGAGATGTTCGATGAGACCGTCCGCAAGGCGTCACTCTGATTCTGCAGTTCTGCCATCAACGCATTCGTATTCGCGATCAGGTTGACGATCTGCACGCTGCGCTCCGAGAGCACGGCCGTCACTTTGTTGACGTTGGACAGCAGGGTGCGCAGTTGTGCGTCACGCGCGTCGATCGCCTGTGAAAAGCGAGCGACACCCTGTACCGCAACTCTCAGCTCGGGCGGTGTCTCGGCGAACGTGTTGGCCAGAGTCGACAACGACTCCGAGACCTGGTCGGTATTCAAACCGCTGATGGTGGCAGTGAGATCACCTAACGCATCGGGTAGTTGGTAGGCCGGAGTGGTCCGATCGAGTGGGATCGCGCCCGACAGCTGACCATCGCCGCCTGGTGTGACCTCCAGAATCTTGGTTCCGAGTAGGCTTTTGGTTTTGACCGCGGCCTCGGTCCGGTCTCCGAGAATGATGTCCTTGGACACGTCGAACGTGATGCGCACCCGGGGTCCGTCCAACTTGATGCTGGAGACCTGGCCGGCGCGAGTGCCGAAGACCTGAACTGCCGCACCCGAACGCAACCCGCCCGCCTCGGCGAAGTACGCCGTGTAGGTGTTGCCGCCTGAGAAGAGCGGCAACTTGTCGTACAGCGTTGCGGCCAAAACAACTCCGGCTATTGCGGCGCAGCCGACGGCCCCGATGATGACAGTATTTCGTTCGGCGAAGGACTTCATCTCGGCGCGCACCTTCCCGTACTCTGGCCGGCCAGCTTGATGAACACCGGCTGGCCGCCCTTCCCGTTGACCTTCAGGACCAGGTCGCACAGATAGAAGCTGAAGAAGTCGCCGTAAAGCCCCTGTCGCCCCAGCTGTTGATAGGCGTCCGGGAGTGTGTTGAGCAGATCGTCGAAATATGCGTGGTCGGCGACGACGATCGAAGTGGCGCGATCGGACTGTGCCACGGTGTTCTGTAACGGGGGACGCGCCTGGCCAAGGAGATCGGCCACCGAGGCCGCGCCCGCGTTGAGGTCGGCCAGCCCATTGCTGATATCGGTCCTCCGATCGGCGAGGCCTCTGACGAGCTCTGACAACGAGTCCACTGCGGTGGCGAACTGGCCGCTCTGATCACTGAGGGAGCCCAGGACATTATTGAGATTGATGATCACCTGGCCGATGAGGTCGTCACGATCGGCGAGAGTGTTCGTCAACGCCGACGTCTGCGCGAGGAACGACCCGATCGTCGCTCCCTGCCCCTCGAATGCGGAAATCAGTTGACCGGTAAGGGCATTGACCTGCTCCGGGTCCAAAGCGCGGAACAATGGGCGGAACCCACCGATCAGTGCGTCCAGATCGAGTGCCGGAGCCGTTCTGTTCAGCGGGATGGTCCCTCCGGGCTGCAGCCGTTTGACTGCTCCGGCGCCCTGCTCGAGCGCCAGGAACCGGCCACCGATCAAATTGTCATAGCGGATCACCGCCTTGGTGGCCTCGGTGAGGACAACCGAATCGTCCGCGGTGAACTCGACGACGGCGAACGCATTCTGTTTGACGGCAACCTTTTTCACCTTGCCGACCTCGACACCGGCGATACGGACGAAGTTGCCTTCCTCCAGGCCTGCCACGTTGGTGAACTCGGCGTTGTAGGTCTTCTCCTTCTGGAATCGCAACTGGCCAAAGACCGCGTACAGGGCGAACAGCGTCAAGAGACAGACGGTCACGAAGATGGCGAGCCGCCAGACCGCGCCAAGGAAGTTGTCTTTCACGGCTGGTTTCCTGGCACATCCGGAGCGGTGGGGGGCAGTGGAGCCGGTAGTCCGCCCGGCGGCGGCGGGTAGAGCGGCGTCCCGTCCGTTCCATACTGCGGCGCGCCGTAGGGCGGTGCGCCCGGATAGGGAACGGGACCGATCGCCGGGGGCCCCTCGCCACGGAAGCTGGGTGGTTCGGGTACCGCGCGGGTGACCGGGAAGTAGTTGCCATACCAGGGGTGGCCGATACCCGGGTTGGGCCGGATGTCAAGGCCTGTTCCCCAACCCGTATCGGAGATCAACTGCCGCACGGGGTAGTTCTTGCTTGCGTCGGGAAGCGAGCCGCACCCCGGTTTGCCGCCCGGGCCACCCTTGGCGGCGACGACGGGAAGGTTCTCCGGATATCTGTACTGGTCATCACCGAGCAGGAAGGTCGCGTCCAGGACTCCGGTCCTGTCATTGCCAGCGCCAAGCGCGTGACGGCCACCGTTGTCGAGAAACCACGTGGCGCCCGTCAGCAGGCAGGTGTACGACGGGCTGTACTTCATCAGCAGGTTGGTAGTGGGGTCGAGCACATTCACGGCTCGAATCAGGTTGGCCTGGCTCGGCTCCAGCAGACTCGTTCCCGCCCGCGAGAAACCGATCACATTGACGAGCAGCGCGTCGAGATCTGCCGAGTGACTTGTGAGGGTCTCGCTGGTGGTGCTCACCGCCGACAGGGTTCGCAAGATATCTTGGGCGGCCGCACCGTAGGCCTCGCTAGATCCGCTCAGCGACCGAAGGTCCTGCTGCACGGTATCCATCCGCGGATTCAGAGCCAGCAGAACCTGATTCGCATCAGTGGTGGCCTGCCCGATCACCTCACCCTGCCCACGCACTCCGTCGGCCAGCGCCGTCAGGGTCGCATTGAGCTTGGCTGGGTCGATCTGCGTGAGCACCCTGAGCAGATTCTGGAACACGGTGTTGACTTCCGTGCTGACGTTGCGCGAAGGCAG
>JAOPWF010000210.1 GCA_025965815.1 Mycobacterium sp. | reverse complement strand
TGGTGATGCTGGTGATCGACGTGTCGCAGTCGATGCGAGCCACCGACGTCGCGCCTAGCCGGCTGGCTGCGGCCCAAGTTGCGGCCAAGCAATTCGCCGACGAACTGACACCGGGAATCAACTTGGGTCTGATCAGCTATGCGGGCGTCCCGACGGTGCTGGTGCCGCCCACCACGAACCGCGACGCCACCAAGGCGGCCGTGGACAAACTGCAAGTTGGCGACCGCACGGCGACCGGCGAGGCGATTTTCAGTGCGCTGCAGGCGGTTGCGACGGTCGGTGCGGTAATCGGGGGCGGTGCCACCCCGCCACCTGCCCGCATCGTGTTGTTCTCCGACGGCAAAGAGACGACGCCGACTAATCCCAATAATCCAAAGGGGGCGTTCACCGCAGCTCGCGCAGCCAAGGATCAGGGCATACCCATTTCCACGATCTCCTTTGGCACGCCGAACGGATACGTCGACCTCAATGGGCAGCGAATACCCGTTCCGGTCGACGACACGACGATGAAGCAGGTCGCCCGACTGTCTGGTGGCACTGCCTACAGCGCCACCAGCCTCCAACAGCTCAACGACGTCTACTCCTCCCTGCAGCAGCAGATCGGATACGACACGGTCAAGGGTGACGCGAGCACCGGCTGGCTCCGGCTCGGCGCCTTGGTGCTTGCCGTCGCGGCCCTAGCAGCGCTCCTGATCAACCGGCGGCTCCCAGTCTGAAGCTTGGTTCGGTAACCCGTGCGGCGACGTGCAGACGTTCTGCGACGGCATCGCCAGCACGTTTCCTGGGCAGGTGCTGGCGAGATGCTCGTCAGTCGCACCGTGCACGATCTGACCGCCGGGTCGGGATTGGTGTTCGGCTAAACGCGCATGTTCGAAGGAAGGCAAGTCAGCGATGGCGAGGAAACCGACCGTTACATTGGTCGACGATTTCGACGGTAAGGCCGCCGATGAGACGGTGACCTTCAGCATCGATGGCGTGAACTACGAGATCGATTTAACGACAAGAAATGCCAACAAGCTGCGCGGCGAACTGAAGGCATGGGTGGCCGCCGGCCGCCGCGTCGGAGGGCGGCGAAGCAGTTCAGCACCCGGCCGCCGAGGTTCCTCGGTCAATCGCGAACAGACAGCCGCCGTCCGGGAATGGGGCCGCCGTAACGGCTTTCACGTTTCGCAGCGCGGCCGAGTCCCAGCAGAGCTGGTAGCGGCCTTCGAGGCCGCGCATTAGCGAAGGCAGCAACGTTCACCCTTCGGCGACCGGCGGCACGTGCCGGAAGCCGCCGAGAGCGGCGACCGCAAGGGTTTGTTCGGCCCCGTATTCCTCGAATGTCGCGGTGGGGACGAACCCAAGCCGTTTTGCGAGCTTCAACGATCGTGCGTTCGCACTTTGGGGTCACGATGATCACCGGTTTGTCCGGCAGTTCATAAGCCGCCGTATAGAGCACCCGCCGTCGCGGCCTGAAATGCCAGACTGCGACCCCATGCGCTTGGGGTGATAGGCGAGCTCGGATTCTTCACCGGCGGGGGGACATGGCAGAGATGGTGAGCGCCACGGCGAATCAGCGCTAACGTTCCCAGAGATCTGTCAGTGGCTCTGTCGGCGATCACATACGATCCGGCGTCAGCCGTGACGCCGGTGACGCCGACATCGTCGAGAGTCTGCTCAACGAGATCGCGGGGTTGAGGGCCACCAAGGTGGGGGCCAACATCCAGGTCGGTCGCCAGGTCGATGAGCCCCGGCGGTCACCCGGCACGCGCCTTGGGCAGGAGCACGTCTCCTGCCTCGATGCGCAGCGCAGAAACGACAGGGGCACCGGTCATAGGTCCCAGTCTGTCTGTGGGCTAGACACGTCGTCCCAAGGGATGACGGCGGCGCCGGCGGGCTTGGTCGTCGCGGCACGGCCTGTGGTGATTGGCTGCGGTGCTTACCCTATTATTGTGAAACGTGTGCTGATCACCGGAATGTCGGGCGCTGGCAAGTCCTCCTTATTGGATGAGCTTGCCTCGCGCGGCTATCGAACCGTGGACACCGATTACGGCGGTTACCACGAAACGGTCGATGGCGAGACGCTCTGGCGGGAGGACCGGATTGCGGCCCTGCTCGCCGACGAGTCGGAGGAATATCCGCGGGTCTTGTTCGTGCAGGGCACGACGCGCAATCAGACTCTCTTCTATCCCCGCTTCGACCACATCATTTTGCTCAGCGCCCCGGCCGAGGTTCTCGTCGAGCGGTTGACGATGCGCACCACCAATCCGTACGGGAAGGATCCGGCTGAGCTTGTCGAGACACTCGGGTACCTGGAAACCGTGGAGCCACTGCTGCGAACGGCCGCCACCCTCGAGGTGATCACGAGAGTCCCTGTCGCGCGGGTCGCCGACATCGTTCTCGAGCACGTGCTCTGACCGGAAACTCGCTCGGGCGTGCGGATCGCTTCCGGACCTGCTGAAGCACAAACGACTTCGCGTGTACCGTACCGCGAATCGCCGGCCGCCTGTTCAGATTGCTCCCTCAGCGTTCATTTCGCAGGCAAGTCTCGTCATTTCATCGATTCTCTGATCACGCGTCCAATGACAGCGCGCGAGGCGGCGACGCCCCGGTCGTGGTCGCGCTCAAGTTGGTCGACGAGGGTGATGAGCGCTTTCCACAACGCCCACCCGCGTCCACGCGACCAGGTGTCGGCATCGAGGCCAAGGATGCAGCGGAAGGTCGCCCGGCTGGTCGGGTCCAACCGTGTCCAGGCGATGACAGTGTCACAGGCTGGATCTCCGACGCCACAGCAGCCGAAGTCGATCACCGCCGATAGCTGCCCGTCCCGGTCAGCAGGTTCTCGCCGGCGACGTCGCCGTGAAACCACCTCGGCTCGGCAACCGACTGGGTGGCGGTGGCGGCTTCCCAGACCTTCTCGACGGCGACGCGGTGGCCTTCGGCTGCCAGGGCGTCGATGGCAGCCGCGATCTCGTCGGCGTAGACGGTCAGTGGTGCGCCGCGAAAGAAGTTGTGCCGGCCGGGCTCTGGCCCGCCGGATGAGTCGACTCCGTGCAAGCAAGCGAGAAATGCCCCCAGGGTCGCGGCGATCGACTTCCAGTCGCTCACCGCCTCGTCCGCCGGCACGCCGACAAGCCACCGGTAGATCGACCACGGATAGGGGTAGCCGAACGCCGGCTCGCCCTGGGCCACCTGGCGGGGGATAGGCAAGGGCAGCAGCGGTGACAGCCGCGGTAGCCAATGCTGCTCTTTCGCGACTTGGCCCGCGTACCAGTCGCCGGACGGCAGGCGAACCGACAGGTCCTCACCGAGGCGGAAGGTGCGGTTGTCAACGCCCTGGCGCCCAACCGGTTTCACCGTCAGCGACGCCCAGTGTGGAAACTGGCTGTCGACGAGCCGGCGTGCGAGCTGCTGGTTGATTTCGCCAGGATCCACGCGGTCGATCGTAAAGCTTCCCCCACCGTGCGGTCTTGTTCTTTTCCATCGCGGCGCTGTGGGTGCGCCTTCCCGCCGGGCATCGAGGCTAAGGTCGTAATCGAGGTCGCCTGAGCGGGACAGGTGACGTGCCCGCAGTGGCTACCGCAGCGACAGCGCCGCGTTATCGATCCCCAGTTCGTCCAGGCGTGTCAGGTAGACGCGCAGATTTCGCAATTTGACTTCCTCGTATCCGCGAATTAGTTCGGGGGCGGAGGCCACGGCCACAGCCCTCTCGTACGATTCGGACGTGAGGGACCGCAAGAGGTTGGTGACGGTGGCTTCGTAATGAGTGACCAATTGGCGTTCGATACGTCGCATTTGGGTGTAACCGAAGGGGTCCAGCGGCGTTCCCCGGAGGTGCTTCGCCTTCGCGAGAAGCCGAAGCGCGACTTGGGTGCGTGGCCCTATACCGATTTTCTTCTTACGACCGAGCGCCTTTAATATCGGCGGGTGCAACTTGAAGGTGATGTTCTCCCCACCGGGGACCTCGGCCCGTACGGACGCGAGGAACGCTCGGTCCGTGAGCATTCGGGCGACCTCGTACTCGTCCTTGTATGCGATCAGCTTGAAGAAGTTTCGGGTTACCGCTTCGGACAGCTCGGTACGGTCGGAGACGGCGCGCTCCATGGTCCACGCGCGCTGTGTCAGGTTGATCAGCCGGACGGCCGTGCGGTCGGACTGGTAGTTGACCAGGTCTGCCGCGCGCCGCTCGAGCAGGTCGCGCACCGTGCCGGTGACGGTGCTGGTGTCCAACAGATGCCTCGGCACCGAAATGGCTGGCCCGTCGACCTGGTCAGCGGTGGCGGCTCGGAATGCCTCTGGTTTGGCGACAGCCACCCGGCCCCACCGGAATGCCGCCTGATTCGCCTGCACGGCAACCCCATTGAGCGAAATCGCCTCTTCGATCGCGGCGGTGTTCACTGGGATGGCACCGGCCTGGTAGGCGGCACCGACAAGCAGAAGGTTGGCAGTGGTGGTGTTGCCGAACAGCCGCTCGGCGGCGCCGAGTGCGTCAAAGGAGATCAGCGAGCGGGCGCGCACATCCAGCCGGGACAGCAGCGACTCCTCACTCGGATACGCGACACCGGCGTCATAGACCATGTCGCCCGTCGGCGTCTTGCTGGTCGATGCGACCGCGATGGTGCGCTCCGGGCTGCTCAAACCGATGTTCTTGTTATCGACCGCGGTGAGCAGGTCGAAAGCCAGAATGCAGTCAGCCGACGCGGGGCTGATCCGGTTGGCTGACGCGGCCGGCTCGGTGCTGAGCCGCAAATGCGACGTCACCGGGCCGGCTTTCTGGCTCAGGCCGGTCTGGTCCAGCCCCTCGGCGTGCAGTCCGGCCCGCAAGGCGGCCATCGCCAGCACCTGATTGACGGTGACGATCCCGGTGCCCCCGATGCCGGCCAGAAAAAGGTTGTAGACGCCGGAGATTGGCGTCAGCGGGGGTTCCGGCACCCTCGGCGGGGTGGGCGGATGCGGAGCGGTGCCGGTGGCTCGCGTCGCGGGAAGTTCTACGGTGACGAATGACGGACAGTTGCCGTCCAGGCATGAGTAGTCGGTGTTGCAGCTGCTCTGATCGATGCGGGTCTTGCGACCCAGTTCGGTATCGACGGGCTGAACGGACAGACAGTTGCTCTTGACGCCACAGTCCCCGCATCCTTCGCACACCGCCTCGTTGATCACGACCCGAGTGCGTCGAGCCGGCAGCGTTCCACGCTTGCGTTTGCGACGTGCCTCGGCCGCACATTGCTGGTCGTAAATCAATGCGGTGACACCCTCGGTATCGCGAAGCACACGCTGGGCCTCGTCGAGGCGATCACGGTGCCACAGCAGCACGCCGTCCGCGAACGACGCCCCCTTGTGTCGCTTCGGTTCGTCGGCGCAGATGATCACTTTCGCCACGCCGTCGGCGACCAGCTTGTGGGTGAGCTCTGGAACTGTCAGTCCGGCCGCGACTTCCTGGGCTCCGGTCATTGCGACCGCGGAGTTGTACAGGATCTTGTAGGTGATATTCACTCCGGCGGCCACGCACGCTTGAACCGCCAACTGCCCCGAGTGGAAATACGTTCCGTCACCGATGTTCTGGAAAATGTGCCCGACATCGGTGAAGGGCGACTGGCCGATCCATTGAGCGCCCTCGCCACCCATCTGGGTGAGCCCGGTGACCTGAGAATCGGTGCGCGAGGACATTGTGACCATGGTGTGGCAGCCGATCCCGCCACCCGCCAACGACCCGTCCGGTACAGCGGTAGACCGGTTGTGCGGACAGCCCGAGCAGAAGTACGCGGTGCGCGTTGCAGGTAGAACTGTCAGCTCAAGGGATGGCGGTGCGGCAGGCGCGAGCCCGACCCTGTCCTTCAAGACCTGGCGCAGTGGCGCCAGGAGGCGAGCGGCGGTGAGTTCGCCATCCGGGGGAACCAGCAGGCGCCCGTTGGCCGCGTACTTGCCCAGGACCTGAGGCGCCTCGCTGCGGCCGTAGAGGATGTCCTTGACCTGTGACTCCACAAAAGCGGACTTGTCCTCAACCACCAGAACTTGCTCCACCCCGTCTGCGAGGCGGGAGACCTTTTCAGCGCCAAGGGGATACGGCATGCCAACGCGCAGGATCCGAATCCCTGCGTGCATGAGGTCACCATCCGTCAAACCCAGGTCGGTGAGTGCCTCGCGAACGGCGTCATACGCGGTGCCGACGGCAACGATTCCCAGCCACGCGCGCGCCGGGTCGACCTCGATACGGTCGATGTCGTTGGCGGCGTTGAACGCTCGCACCATCGCCCATCGGGGTCCGTAGAGGTCAGCTTCGGCGAGGACGCTGTCCGGAGGCGCCGCACAGATACGCTGCCGGTAGGTCCAGGGTCGGCCGTTCCACTCGAGGGTCGGGACCGTGATGTCAAACTCGGCGAAATCGCGGTCCAGCGTCCAGATGCCGTCCGCCACGTCCGCCACGATCTTCAAGGCGGCCCAGCACCCCGACGCGCGCGACAACGCAACGCCGTACATGCCGAAGAGGATGACCTCTTCGGCGTTGCGGGGGAAGAAGATTGGCATTGAGAGCGCCGCCAGGGAACGTTCACTCGCAGCCGGGATACTCGACGACTTCGCACCCGGATCGTCCCCCACGAGTGCCAGCGAACCACCGGACGGGTTCGACCCGTACATTGCCCCGTGGCGCAGCGCGTCGCTGGCGCGGTCAAGTCCCGGCCCCTTGCCGTACCAGACGCCGATCACCCCGTCGTAGCGACTGGTGCCCGACGGCAGGTCGCTCTGACTTCCCCACACCGATGTCGCCGCGAGTTCCACATTGACCCCGGGCACCAGATGGACGTGGTGCTCGGTTTTCAGCTCCGGCAGGCTCGCCAGAAGCTGGTCGAGGCCGCCGAGGGGGCTGCCCTGGTAACCGGACACGAACGTGGCGACGCGTCGCCCTGCGCGCAGGTCGCGTTGGTGCTGCTCCACCAGCTGCCGCGCGATCGCCTGGACTCCGGTCAGGAGTACGGGCCCCGAGGAAGCCCGGTACCGCGCGTTGAGACTGGGGTCAGGCCCGGCTGCACGCAGGTCTGTCATGGTGATACACCGTCCAGGAGATTGTGATGTAACTGCATGGCATGTGATTCGGACGTATCTTTAAGAGTGGCTTTGGACGACTTTCAGGTCAACTACATTGAGTTCAACTGACCTGATAGGCCAGAAGCGCCGGTTGACCCCATAGTGAGGTAACTCGAATGATCACCATCGACCGACTCGACGTCGAGTTGCTGGAGATGCTCGCGCACGACGCGCGCGCCGGGGTGGTGGAACTCGCCTCGACGCTTGGCATATCACGAAACACCGTGCAGTCGCGCCTGCGGCGGCTGGAGGACAACGGACTTCTCACCGGCTACCGTCCTGAACTCAACTTGGCGCAGGCCGGAATCTCCACGCAGGCCTTCATCGGTCTCGAGGTACAGCAAGGTCGTCTGGCAACCATCGTGGCAGCACTGACCGAGCTACCTCAGGTGCTGGAGATCCATGCGACGACCGGGCGCGAGGACCTACTCGTTCGCGGCGCAACCGAGACGCAAGCGGGGCTTCAGCAGCTGATAGAACAGATCGTGGGAATCCCGGGTGTTGTGCACTCCACGACAACCCTTGCGCTGACCACCCCGTTGCCCTACCGGGCGGTGCCGTTATTGAAAGAGATGACGCGCCACGCCGGCTGGGGAAGGTCGACTCCCACGCCAAGAAGCTAGCCAACTGCCCGCACTTTCATCGTTGAACATATAATACGATATATGTATTATTCATAGGATACGTCTCACCGTTGAGTTGCAGTCCTTCAGCCACCCGGGAGGATCGACGTCACGCCCGTGTCGCCAGGATGGAATTGGAAGGATGTCGGGTCGCACCTCGGCACAGCGGAAAGTTCTGATCACATATGGATATAGGTCCCGACATCGTTGTGGGCGAGGCATTCTCCGGTGCTGTTCCCAATTGCGGGGCTGAGCTCCGTCGCCGGGGATCTCTGTTTTACAGAGAGCGCTTCTGCTATGAAGAGACGGCGCCCTGGTGCAGAAGGAAGGTGTCATGACCGAGCAGTCCGGTGTGTTCGACAACGTACGGCGAGGCATGATCCCGGCCCATATCTACAACGACCGCACCATCTATGAGCTCGAGAAGCAACGGATCTTCAGCCGTGCCTGGATGTTCGTCGGTCACGAATCGGAGATCGCCCAGCCCGGCGACTACGTCGTGCGGCGTATCCTCGAGGACTCCTTCATCATCACCCGCGACGAAGCCGGCAACATCTGTGCGCATTTCAACATGTGCCTGCACAGAGGCATGCAGGTCTGCCGGGCGGAGATGGGTAACACTTCGCACTTCCGATGCCCGTACCACGGCTGGTCTTACCGCAACGACGGCAGGATCGTCGGGCTGCCGTTCCACCAGGATGCCTATGGCGGCGAGGCGGGATTTGCGCGCAAGGGGCAACGCCTCCTGCCGGCGCCGAGCATCGCCCTCTATAACGGGATGATCTTTCTCAGCCTGGACGCCGACGCGCCGCCGTTGGAGGACTACCTCGGCGACTTCCGGTTCTATCTCGACTTCTACACGCGCCAGAGTCCCAGCGGCATCGAGCTGCACGGACCGCAACGATGGCGGATCAAGGCCAACTGGAAGATCGGCGCGGAGAACTTTGCCGGCGATATGTACCACACGCCGCAAACCCATACCTCGGTGGTGGAGATCGGCCTGTTCCGAGAGCCCAACGCCCAGACGCGTAAGGATGGTGCGCTGGATTGGGCGGGTGGCGGTGGCGGCACCTCCTACAAGCTTCCCGACGGATCGCTTCATGAGCGTCTTCGCTATGTCGGCTATCCCGACCAGATGATCGAACGCATGAAGCAGTGCTGGTCACCCGAACAGCTCGCCATCGTCGGCACTGACGGCTTCATGTTCAGTGCCGCCTCGCTCTATCCCAACCTGTCCTTCGTCCACAACTGGCCAAAGGTGGGCGACACCGACGAAGTGCTGCCGTTCATCACCCTGCGGCAGTGGCAGCCGATCAGCGAAGACGAGACCGAGGTGCTGTCCTGGTTCGCGGTAGACGCCGAAGCCCCGGAAGAGTTCAAGGCGTTATCCTACAAGGCCTATCTCATGTGTTTCGGCAGCACGGGAATGTTCGAACAGGACGACGTCGAGAACTGGGTGTCGCTCACCAACACGGCCGCGGGATCGATGGCGCGCCGATTGCTCCTCAACAGCCGCATGGGCCTTCTCGACGATGACAGCGAAGTCGCTCCACGACTATCATCCGACCAGTTCAGCGGCCCTGGCATCGCGCGGCAAGGCTACAGCGAGTTCAATCAGCGAGAATTGCTGCGCCGCTGGGTCGATGACCTCGAGACGCCACTGCCCGCGCGTCGGTTGGATGAAGTGCCGGTTGGTATACAGGAACCCGCTGACTGCGAGGCGGTGTTCGGAGCGTGAGCGCGCACATCGAAACCACCCCGCCAAAGGGGGCCACAACCTTCGACTCAGCCAACGACAGCCACTCGAGTCGATCCCGCCTGGGCGCCAGAGCATCTCGGATGACCCGCACGGGCACCACGCTTCGATTCGACGACGAGCGGCACCTCGTGGCCCACCAGTGGCTGGTGGACGAAGCCTATTTGCTTGATGCGCAGGCCTATTCGGACTGGCTTGAACGTCTCACCGACGATATCCACTACCTGATGCCGGTCAGAGTCACCACCGCACTGGCCGCGGGCTACGACACCTCTCCGGGTATGGCACATTTCGACGAAGACAAGTATTCGCTGTCCCGCAGGGTGGCCCGCTTCCTCACCGAACACGCCTGGACCGAGGACCCGCCCTCGCGGCTGCGCCACCATCTGTCGAACGTGCGCACCTTCGCCACCGCCGATCCCGACCATCTGATCGCCGAGTCGGCGACACTGCTGTTCCGCAGCAGAGGGGATGTGCGCGAAGGCGCGTTTCTGTCGGCGGGTCGTGAGGATCTGTTGCGGCGCGACGGTGCGCAATGGAAGCTCGCCCGTCGCACGATCGCGGTCGACGAGTCGGTCATCCGGATGCAGAATCTGGCGGTGTTCCTGTGACCATGCGGTCCGGGGGAGACTCGGCATCCGATGCCGACGGCTCGACGACAGAACGCCATGCCCTGCTCAATCACGCCGTCGGCGAGCCGATCACGATCGGTAACGAGTTCGCCGAAGTACGTATCACGCGGGTGGATACTCGAAACGGCTCTCGATTGCTGATCGAGTCGCAGAGGTCCGGACAGTGGGTGTCGCTGTGCCCGCTCGAAGTTGAGGCGTTGACCTGGCAGGCCACCGCCACATTCTCGGCGATGATCGGCAATCCGTTCGGGTCCTTGGTCGGGGATCAGCCCGATGAGCCGGTGCCGGAGCCGTGGTGACCGGCTGGCTCGACGATCGGCGAGCTCTTGTCGTGGGCGCCGGGTCGGGTATCGGTCGAGCCGTCCTTTGCGCATTCCTGGGGGAGGGCGCCCGGGTCGCCGTTCTGGAACGCGATGAGCAGAAATGTTCAGCGCTGACAGCCGAGCATCCCGGCCTCCCGGTCACGTGTGGCGATGCCAGCACTCGCGCCGCCAACGATCAAGCCGTCGGCGCGGCAGTAGCGGCCTTCGGTGGTCTGGACATTCTCGTCAACTGCGTCGGGGTCTTCGACTTCTACCGCAGCATCGAGGATCTCGATCCCGACGTCCTCGACGACGCATTCGACGAAATTTTCGGCGTCAACGTCAAGACGCATCTTCATTCGGTCAGAGCGGCGCTACCCGCTCTGCGCGAGTCTGCGCACCCCGTCATTCTGCTGACGGAGTCGACGTCCGCGTACTACGCCGGTCGCGGCGGGGTGCTCTACGTCGCCTCCAAGTTCGCCGTCCGCGGACTGGTGAGCGCCCTGTCGCATGACCTGGCCCCCCAGATCCGCGTCAACGGCGTCGCACCGGGCGGCACCCTCGGTACCGACCTGCGCGGCCTTGCCAGTCTCGGAACAGCAGACCGCAGCATCGCCGATGCGCCCGGTCGTGCCGAGGAATTATCGGCTCGCGTTCCGCTGCAGGTGGCGTTGTCCGCGCAGGACCACGCGTGGAGTTACGTCTTCCTCGCATCACATCGCGCCCGGGGCATCACCGGCGACGTGATTCACCCAGACGGGGGCATGAGTGTCGCTGTGGCGCCGAGGAAGCGCAGCTGACGGTCCAGCCTGATCCGCACCCTCCACAGAAAGGGGACACCGTGCCCAGACTCCACGCCGACTTTTCGTTGTGCCAAGGATACGGCAACTGCGTGACCGGCGCATCGGACACCTTCGACGTCGACGATGACGGAGTGGTTGTTCTATTGCGCGCCGCCATCGAAGCGCCCGACCGGCCACGGATTGAAGAGGCCGTGCGTAGCTGCCCGGTCAGCGCCCTGAGTATCGAGGGGGATTGATGCCCAACGAGACGGTCGTCATCGTTGGATCCTCGGTCGGTGGCGTCCGCACCGCCAAGGCACTGCGCTCGCAGGGTTTTCCCGGCCGGGTCGTGCTGATCGGCGGCGAAGCCAGGCTGCCCTACGACAAGCCGCCCCTGTCGAAACAGTTCCTTGCGGGCGCGTGGGACCAGAGCAGGCTCACGATGCTAACCGCCGACGACGCTGGACAGGCCGGTATCGAATTGCGCCTCGGCTGTCCGGCCGAGCGTCTGGACGTCGCTAGTCGTGTGGTCATACTCGCCGACGACACTCACGTCCGGTACGACGCCCTGGTCGTTGCGACGGGCGCAGATGCGCGGCCATCTCCGTGGCCGGTGGCGTCGGGCGTCCATGTCGTGCGGACGCTGGACGACAGTCGCAACCTGGCCCACGCCTTGGCGGCAACGGGCAGGGTGGTCGTCGTCGGCGGTGGGTTCATCGGCGCCGAGGTCGCGGCGACGGCGCACGCCGCCGGACGAGAAGTCACCATCGTCGATCCGCTGAGCGCACCGATCAGCAGGATCGTGGGCGACGAAGTCGGAGTCATGCTCGCGGGCGTGCATGCCCGCCACGGTGTTCGGACGCGGTTCGGGCTGGGTGTCGAGTCGGTCGACGGGTGCGCGGGCGACCTACGGGTGACCCTGACCAACGGAGAATCAATGCGGGCGGCCACCGTGGTCGTCGGTATCGGTGCCACACCCAACGACGGCTGGCTGGCGGGCTCCGGACTGCTCATCGACGACGGCGTGGTCTGTGATGAATTCTGCCGCGCGGTCGACCACAGCGACGTTTACGCCGTCGGCGACGTGGCGCGCTGGCATCATCCACATCATCGGGAAGACGTCCGCCTCGAGCACTGGACTAATGCCGCCGAGCAAGCCACCTGTGTTGCACACAACATTGCCCACCCCGATGATCTACACGCCTACGCGCCAACGGAATACGTCTGGAGCGACCAGTACGACTGGAAGATTCAGATCGCCGGACGCCCCAACCGGGCAACCCTGCACCGCGTAGTCGGTGAACCCGACGACGAAAAGCCCCAACTCGCAGCAGTCTTCACCGACGAGAGTGCCATGCTGCGCGGGGCCGTCACCGTGAACTGGCCGAAAGCCCTGATGATCTGCCGCAGGATGATCGGCTCGGGATCGACAGTCGCCGACTGCCTGGCTGAACTCGAGGGCCTACCGCAACTCAACGCCGTCAAACCAACGGGAAGGTAGGCGCCATGATCGACATCGCGCTCGAATTGCAGCGGGACGCGGCGGTCACACTATGACGATGGAGGATGAGCCCGTCGCCATCCGTGCCTACGGCCCGATGCCGCAGTATCCGGTGGAATCGGTGGACAACGCCCTGCAGATCCTGATGCTGTTGGTAAACCGAACCGAACTCCGCCTTACCGACGTCGGTAACTTTCTCGGCGTGGCCAGTTCGACGGCGCACCGGCTACTGGCCATGCTGCAGTATCGCGGGCTGATCCGCCAAGATACGAGAAGTAAGGCCTACCGTGCGGGACCGAGTCTGGACCTGCTCGCCTTCAGTGTCCTGCGGAGCCTCGATGTCCGCGACCGCGCCCGCCCGGTTCTGGAGAAGCTGAACGCCGACCTGCAGGAGACCGTGCATCTTGGGCGACTCGAAGGTACCGAGGTCGACTTCGTCGCCTCCATTGAAAGTTCACAGGCGCTGCGGGTGTCGAACCGCCTCGGAGTGGCGATGCCTGCACATTGCACGTCGACCGGTAAGGCGCTGCTGGCCGCCCTCAGTGCCGAGGAACTTGACCAACTGTATCCCGACGCCCAACTGACCCGGATGACAAGGCATTCCATCATGTCCGTGGCTGTGCTCAAAGCCGAACTGGCCACCGTCCGCAGCCGCGGATACGCCATCAGCAACGAAGAAGGGGAAGAGGGAGTGATCTCGATCGCCGTGCCGCTGCGTGACGGATCGTTCGCTCTCAACGCCTCGGTGCCGGTCAGTCGGATGACCAAGGATCTGCGAAGAACAGTACTCAAGAAGCTGTCCGCCGCTGCCGCTGAAATCGAGGCGCTGTTGCCGTGAAAGGTCCCGCATAGCTATGTCCGAATGCCTCGAGTTAAC
>JAOPWF010000186.1 GCA_025965815.1 Mycobacterium sp. | reverse complement strand
CGCCCAGCGCAGCACCCGGTACGCGGGCGGTGTCGCGCTGCGGTTCGCCAGGGTCGTGCGCTACCGACCGGACAAGGAGGCCGCCGACGCCGACACCATCGACGCCGTTCGGGGGTTGCTTCACGAGTAGCTGACAACCGACAAGGTCACACAAACAGCCCCTGGACCAGGTTAATTAAGTAAGGCTAACCTACCTCGGTGACCATCTCCGAGGCCGAGTTGCCTCCCGCCGAGGCGATAACCAGAACCGAGGTCGCCGCCAAGGCCCCGGTCAAGGCCAAGGGGCCGGTCCGGCGCTGGTTGAGGCGGCGGCCGACCCGGCGCGCCATGGTGGTCACCCACCGGTGGTTGTCGCTGGTACTGGGCCTGTGCCTGGTGATCGAGACGACGTCCGGCGCGATCCTGCTGTACCGCGCCGAGTACTTCCGCTCCACCCACGGCGACCTGTACCAGCACAGTGCCAGCGCGAACCCCGTCACACCGCAGCAGGCAGTGGACATAGTCACCAAGGCCCATCCCGAGTTCAAGGCGGCCTGGGTCAGCAACGACGGCGGCATCCTGGCCGTCGGGGACCCCGCGTACGCCAACATCTACGCGGTCGACCCGGGCACCGGGCACATCAACGGCGCCGCCGACATCAACGGCGGCGTGATGGGCTTCCTCGCGAACATCCACGACTGCGGCCTGACCTGCCAAGACGATCCCGGCTACGTCTCGTGGCTGGCAAAGCCCGTGCCGACCTTGGGGCAGGCGTGGCTGGCCACCGTCACCTGGGGCTCGGCCGTGCTGGCCCTGCTCGGGCTGCTGATGATCTTCCTGGCGATCACCGGGGTCATCACCTGGTGGCCCGGTTTCCGCCGGATGTCGCGCGGGGTCCGCGTCCGTACCAAGAAGGGCCGGTTCGCGCGCGACTACGACCTGCACAACGTCATCGGCATCATCGCGGTGCCGATGGTCTTCCTGTGGGGCGTCACCGGCACCGCCTTCGAGCTGCCGGCGGTCGAAAACGCCTGGCTCGCGATCACCGGCGGCCACGCCGCCGACCCGAACAGGTACACGTTCACCGCCAACCCGGCCCCGGCCGGAACTGCCGACATCGGCGTCGACGGCGCGACGAAAGCCGCGCTCGAACGCTACCCAGGCGAGTTCCACTATCTGCAGACGCCGCGTGGGCCAGGTGAGGCCGCCTACTACGCAGTCTCCGTTTCGGAGGGCTACGCGCCATACTATTACCGAGGCTTCTTCTGCGGCGATGTGATGGTCTACGTCGACGCCCACAACCCGGCACACACTTCGGTCGTCGACGACACCGCCGGCGAACCAGGCGGAAACGCCTTCTACGACAAGGTCTTCGAACCGCTCCACTTCGGCTGGCTGATGAACGGCTGGTGGCGGATCGCGCTGTTCGTGCTCGGGCTGACCCCGCTGGCGCTGATGGTCACCGGCCTGTCCACCTGGCTGTTCCGGAACTCGACCAAACGGCGTAGGCGCAAAGCCGCGCGTGCCTCGTGATCGACCCGCTCGCCTTCGGCACCACCCTGGCCTGTCTCGTCACGGCGATCGCGCTGGTCGTGACCGTGGTCACCGGGCGGTACCGGCTTCGCGGTTTCGCGCCGATGTTCGCGCTCATCCAGCTGATGCTGGTGGTCCAAGCTGTGCTCGCCGTGGTCGGGCTCGTCGACGGCCACCGCACCCCCGAGCTGACGACGCATCTGGCCTACCTCGTGACCTCTCAGGGGGTGCTCCCGGTCGCGGTGGCGACGACGTCACGCCAGGAAGACCGCTGGTCAGCGGGGGTTCTCGCGGTCGCGCTGCTCGCACTCGCCGTGGTGGTGGTCCGGTTGATCACGACCTGGCGTACCGCTTAAGAGTCCAGACCAAAGTAGGCGGTCCGCCGCCGCAATCGGTTATAGGTTGCTCCCCAGGGGACTATTCACGCACGTCTGGGATTCTGGAGAGTTGATGAGAAATCGGTTGGCAGTGGTCACGACGATGCTCGCGAGCACGGCACTGGCCTGCGCGGCACTGGCCGCACCGGCAGGCGCCACCCCGGTTCCGAACGCGGCCCACCAGCCGGCCAAGCACCACTTCTCCGCGGCGGCCGAGTCGTTCGTCGGCGCGAATACCGTGCAGGAGCGCGTCGCCAAGCTCGACGCCGCGATGGCGACGCTGCCCACGGAGAGCAAGCTCTACAACGCGACCAAGCTGTGGAACGCGGGCATCACCGGCGCCGGGACCTCGGTCGCCACGCTCGTCTCCTTCGGTGACGACAAGGCGAAGGCCGTCCTCGACGCCTACTCCGCCGCGCACGGCCTCCCGCCGGCCAACCTCGACGTCATCTCGCCCTCGGGCCCCGTGCCCGCCTGCACCGACCCGGGCGTCGACACCGCGACCTGCCAGGGCTGGGGCGGCGAGACCGACCTCGACATCACGATGATGCACGCGATGGCCCCGAACGCGAAGATCATCATCGCGGCCACGCCCGTCGCGGAGACGCAGGGCTTCACCGGGCTGCCCGAGATGATGAACGCCGTCGACTACATGACCGAGCACAAGACGGCCGACATCATCTCGATGAGCTTCGGCACCACCGAGGAGAACTTCCCCTCGTTCGAGTCGATCAAGACGCTCGACCCGGCGCTGAAGCGCGCGAGCAAGGCGGGTGTCACGCTGGTGGCGTCCTCCGGTGACGACGGCCCGACCGGCGGCGAGCTCTACGGCGACGCCCTTTACCCGTACCGCGTCGCGAGCTGGCCGGCCAGTGACCCGCTGGTCACCAGCCTCGGCGCGACCCAGTTCCACCTCGACTCGACCGGCACGCGCACCGCGCCGGACTCCGTCGTCAACGTGCAGGACAACGGCTTCGGCTCGGGCGCGGGCCTGTCCAAGGTCTACGACCGCCCCTCATGGCAGAACGGCGTCAAGAAGGCCACCGACAGCACCATGCGTTCGTTCCCGGACATCAGCATGGAAGGCATCCACGGCACTTCGCAGTCTTCGCCGCTGTTCGCCGGTGTCCTCGCGCTGGCCGTTCAGGCCAACCACGGCCGGCTCGGCCAGATCAACCCGGCGCTGTACAACACGCTCGGCCCGAAGGGCACCAAGGCCGGAATCATCGACGTCACCACTGGCGACAACAGTGAGGGCGGCGTCACCGGCTTCACCGCCGCGAA
>JAOPWF010000182.1 GCA_025965815.1 Mycobacterium sp. | reverse complement strand
GTGCGAAATACGGGTCCGCATCGACGGCCGCACGGGCGGGCTGATCGAGTCCGAGGCGTTCTGGATCAACATCAACCGCGACACCCTGATGCCCTCACGCATCAGCGACGACTTCCTCGAACAGCTGCAGCGCACCCACCGACATCCACCGGCTGCGGTGGAAGGCCTACCTCAAACCCGGCGCCCGCGGGGACGCCGACCAGATCCGCGAATACTCGGTCCGGTTCACCGACCTCGACCTGTTCGACCACATGAACAACGCCGTCTACTGGAGCGTCATCGAGGAGTATCTGTCCGCCAGCCCCGAGCTGTTCAAAGCGCCGCTGCGGGTGATCATCGAACATGAGGCGCCGGTCGCCCTTGGCGACAAGCTCGAGATCATCGCCCGCACCCACCCGGCCCGCTCGACCGACAAGTTCGGGCCAGACCTCGTTGATAGGGCGGTTACCACGCTCACCTACGTCGTCGGCGACGAGACCAAGGCCATCGCCGCGATCTTCGCCGTCTGACAACCGCACCGGCCTGCGCGACCAGCGTTCTTAGCCCACCTCCTGGTAAGCCATTCTTCGGTGCTGGTCGGTGCGTTCAATACGGACAGTCCTTGCCTCAGGCTGCGGCGGACTGGGCAAGCGCCGGTACTGCGAAGCCGATAACAGGAAAGCATGGGCTGGTTGCGATGAGGAGGCCGTTGCGCGGGTACGGTCGTGTGAGTCGTTCAGGCTGGCTCCACCGAGCCAGCCGAGAAGGGGCAGCGGGTGTGACCGATAAGGACGATGACCAGACGTCTGACGAGGTCATCGGGGAAACCACGTCTGCGTTCCCCAGCGCCGACTTCCTCAACGAAACGGACGCTCTACCGACCGTAGGCGCCGACAGCGCGGTTTCCGGGGTTGAGGCGCTACCGCCGGGTTCGGCGCTGATAGTTGTGAAACGGGGCCCGAACGCCGGATCCCGGTTCCTGCTGGACCGGCCGGTGACGTCGGTGGGCCGGCATCCCGGCAGCGACATTTTTCTCGACGACGTCACGGTGAGCCGCCGGCACGCGGAGTTCCGGTGGGAGAACAACGGATTCCACGTTGTCGACGTCGGTAGCCTCAACAGCACCTACGTCAACCGGGCGGCGGTGGATTCAGCGGTGCTGGTCAACGGCGACGAGGTGCAGATCGGCAAGTTTCGCCTGACGTTTTTGACCAAGCCCAACCACGGTGGCGCGGGCGGAACCCACGACTCCGGCTCAACTGACAGATAAATCGTAGTCATCTTCAGGTAGTTGGACATCGCCGCATCACCAACGATTGCTCAACCAATTTGGCGGCTTATGAGGAGAAGTGGTGGCCAGCAGTTCCGCTGGGCCGATGTACTCGGTCAATTTACTTGTCGCAGAGAAACGCTTCTACCTGCGATGCGACAGATATATTGACCGGCCCTCCCGGCATTTCGGTCAGTATCTGTCGTAGAACAATCTGACAGCAACTTCGGATAAGGCCGCGGCTCAGAGCAACGGGTCGACGCAACCGCGCGCTCAGGGGTACCGATCGCGAGGCGCAGGCGATCGGCCACGTGTAGATTTTGGTCTGGGCGGAGCCCTTCGCTCCGACCGTCTCCCATTGGGAGTGAAGCCAGCCGACGTTAAAGTTCTCCGTACTGGATGATCAGGGCGCTGGCGTTCGGCGCGAGCATAACTGCCCTCGCTGCAATCGTATTCGGGAAAAGCGTGACCTCCGACTCAAGTGTTGCCTGGCTGTTGGCCGATGCAGCCTCGCCGTGCCTAACCGGTGATGACCGGACTAACGTTTTTGTCGAACTAGGTTGCGGTGACAATCATCTTGCGATCGAGCGCATCCTCGCCGTGGTCGTACATAAGCGCTTCCCGCTACCCGCCGCGCTCCTGGCGACGCTGACACGCTGGTTGGACCCGTACGTCGGAAGTCGAGAGGAGCGGCGCATTCGAGCTCTGGCCGCACGTGTTAGGCCGCTAAGTTGACCTGTGACGGGTCATGCGTCCTTCCCGCCAGCTGTACCTGCGGTGCAACAACTGAATTGACCGAGCTCTACGGTTTTCAGCCAGTCTTTCTGTCGGAAAACGCACAATCTCGTGCGTAGGCGGGGTGCGGGGCTCGGCCCATACACGCATTTGAGCGCGCCTCGCCAGTACCGCCTGAGGCCGGTGGGAGCTGCCGGACGATCATCCGAACCGCTACACCGGCGACCTGAACGACATGCTGGTGCTGGGTGCCGACTACGCTGCGGCTGGCGAAAGTCACAGCTCGGCTAAGCCGCTGATAACTATGTGTAATGCTTGCGCGCGTGTCGGTCACCTCGATGCTTGATCGTGAGGTCTACCTCTACGCGGAGGTCGATCGGCTTTGTCGGTCTCCGCGGCGGGACGGCGCGACGATGGATCAATGGCTACGAACGCGTTGGCAGGTTCTATGAGCCGATCCTGCGGGTGGCGCCGAAAGATGCTCCGTGGGCGACCTGGGGTGAGTTCGTTGATACCCGCTTTCTTGCCGAATACCGCGACAGGATTATTCCCACAGCTCGCCTCCGCGCCGCGGTAGTCTGTCTGCGGGCTGTCTACGGGCTCGACTACCCGCTGGCCTACGTCCGCCCGTATCTCTCGGTTCATAATCGCGACCTCACCATCTCGGGTGAGGACGTCGGAACGTCAGACGGCGAAATGGTGGTGCGCACGGGGCAGATACTGCTCGGCGACAAGCGGAGCTGGACGCTGATCAAGCGGGCCAAGCTCGGCGAGGACGAAACCGGCGAGGCTGCCGTCATCGAACTGCCGGCGGACATGGAATTCCCCGAGATCGTCATCAACCCGAACCGCTATAGCGGTCAGCCCACTTCCGTGGGGCGCCGGGTGTCCGTGGCGACGATCGCCGGGATGGCGGCGAGCGGTGAAAGGCCCGAGGATCTCGCCGCCGACTACGGACTCAGCCTCGAACAGATCGATGCCGCTGTCGAATACACGAAGAAATACAAACTCGCCGAGTAGCGGTCAGCTAGACCGAGGCCGCCGCGATGGAACTCGAAGATGTGGTTTACCTCGTCGACGAGAATCTCCTGCGACTCGGCAACGGGATCGTCGCTGTCCGCCGGGACACCGCACGATTCAGCCGGTCACCTGTCGATGAGCTTTTGCGTAGGGGATAGCTGAACCGGACTGGATACCGATAGTCGGAGATCGCGGCTGGGTGGTGATAACAAGCGGCCGGCGGATGCGTACGAAGCCAGATGAGGCGAGTTTGGCGATTACCCACCAACTCAAGGTGATTCACCTGCACGGCGACATCGCGACGAGGTCTAGGTGGGATCAGCTCGTTCGCCTCGCCGTGCGCTGGGGCAACGTCAAAGAACAACAGTCGAAGCGCCGGCCTGCCCGCCCGAGGGTGCTGGCGTCACGACACGGCTAGACTATCCCAAACGCACTATGCTGCAATAGGTTTCGGGTGGCCCGGGGACGCCGGGCACCGCTCGATTTCGGTGAGGTAGCCCGTGGTCCTCCCAACCCGACGTGTCGACACGCACGGTGGCTGTGCGCGGACGCTGGCAGGTGGGCGCAGATTGCAGATTGCTGCTGGCGGGAAGCCTCGATGGGTGTCAGCGGTGACGACATGGGATGGCCGGAGCCCAATTCTGGGAGACACGGACCGTCGGGGCCAGCCAACGAAGTCGCCCCACTATTCGGATCGACACCAGTGACCGTGGCCGCTTCCGCGGTGGTTCAGACCCACTGGACGGGCAGTCATTCGAGGAAAAACGTGGAGGGTGGCGTGGTGCCAAGCGGCGGCGAGTTGTGGACCACCGATGCGCGTGCGACAGACGGCGCTGTCGCTCAGTGGCAGCAGATACTGTCGGACGCGTATGTGCCCTGGACGGTCGCCATCCCGGAGCTTCCCCACCGGGATGCGTTCCGGGGGTGGCTCCGCCGCTGGCAGATAGGTGACCTCGCATTGGTC
>JAOPWF010000158.1 GCA_025965815.1 Mycobacterium sp. | reverse complement strand
GTCAGCGATCTGCAGATCGAATACTCATTGATCTCGCGCGGGCTGGAAGGCGAAATCCTGGACACCTGCCGCGAACTCGGCATCGGGATCACCGCGTATGGGGTGTTGTCCCGCGGCCTGATCAGTGGTCACTGGTCGCCCGAGCGGAACGGATCCGCCGACTTCCGTTCCCACAGCCCACGGTTCAGCGGCGACAACCTCGACCGCAACCTCGCGCTCGTCGAAGAACTCCGCACGGTGGCATCCGAACTCGGCGCCTCCGTCGCGCAGGTCGCCATCGCGTGGGTCGCCGCCCAGGGCCCCATACATCAGGCTGACATCGTCCCGCTGGTCGGTGCCCGCTCCCGGGAGCGGCTCGCGGAGTCGTTGGGAGCGCTCGACGTCGACCTCAGCGCAGACCAGCTTGCGGCTATCGAATCCGTCGTGCCCAAGGGATCGGCGTCCGGTGACCGCTACGACGCTGCGCAGATGACGATGCTCGACAGCGAACGGGGCTGAATCATCACTGCGCGCGGCGTGCCACGCTGGACCGGTAGGACGCCACGCAGCCCACCGCCGCCAGCACGGCGAACGTCGCGAACATCCATCGAGCCGCGGCCGCATCGCCGCTCTGGATCACATTCACCACCACGCCTGCCAGGCCGGCGCCGAAGGCACCACAAATCAGCTGCACCGTGTTGATGGCGGCCGCCGCGGTAGCACCCTCGGCGGGATCGTCCACGCAACCCATCGCCCAGGCCGACAGGTGCGGCCACGCAATGCCGACGCCGCAGCCGGTGATGAGCAGCCCGAGCGCCCAGATCGCGAGCATCCACACGGGCACGTCGTCGGACTGGGTGAGTGCGGCCAACGTCAAGCCCAGCGCCATCACCAACGGTGCGATGATGACCAGCCGGACGATCACCCGACGGCTGTTCACCGATGCGCTGCCGAGTTCGCCGACCGTCCAGCCGATGGCCAGCGTTGCCCCCAGGAACCCCGCAGCGACCGGGGGCAGATGGGCCAGGCGTTGCCCGAAGAAAGGCACGTACATGACGGCCATGGTGGCTGCCATCAGCAGTCCCAACGTCACGTAGATCCATTTGAGCGGACCAGGCCGAAAGGCGCTGGGCGGCAATACCGCTGACGCCATACGCCTGTCCACCAATACGAACACGACGACGAGTGCCACCCCGGCGCCGAGCAGCGCCGCCGTTGCGACGACCTCATGCTGCAGCCCGGCCACGCTGACCGCCATGGCCGCCACGCCCAACAGCAGCAGCGACAGCACCGGGATCCGCGACAGCGAACCACCCGCGTCGGCGCTCTCCCGCGCTGTCCGTGCCGGCAGAGCTCCCGGCACCAAGGCGGCCATCGCCACCGTCGCTATGGCCAGCGCGCCAAAGGCCCAGCGCCACAACCCGAATTGGGCGAACAACCCACCGGTGGCCGGGCCGAGTAGCGTGCCGACTCCCCACATCGCGGAGACCAGTCCCGACGCCCTTGTCCACAACCAGTCGGGCAGCGCGGCGTTGATGACCGCGTATCCGAGGCCGGCCAGCATTCCCCCGGCCAGGCCCTGCACGGTGCGGCCCACCAGGAGCAGCTCCATATTCGGCGCCAGGGCGCACCCCAGACTGCCCACCCCGAACACGGCGAGCGTCAGCAGGTAGGACCAGCGTGGCCCACAACGAACCAGCAGCGGATTGACCATGGTCGCCGCGACGACCGAGGCGACAAGATAGACAGTCGTCACCCACGCATAGAGCCGCTGACCGCCGATGTCGGCGACCGTGCTGGGCAGCAGGCTGATGGTGAGGAATTCGTTGGTGGCATACAACGCCACGCCGCCGGCCAGCACGGTGGCGGTGCCGACGTGTTCACGGCCCAGCAGTTCGCGCCAGGTCCCGATCGGCGTCGCCGCTGTATCGCTCACGAGCACCACCGTATGAGCTCAACCACGGTTTAGATCAACTCAATTGGACGGGTTTTGGTCCGCGGACCTATTTGAGGCCCGCGGCGTCCATCCCGCGCAGCTCTTTCTTCAGGTCCGCGACCTCGTCACGGATCCGCGCTGCAAGCTCGAACTGCAGGTCCCGGGCCGCGGCCATCATCTGGGCGGTCATGTCCTTGATGAGGTCCGCCAGCTCAGCCCGCGGCATGCTCGCGGTGTCGCGTCCTTCGAATACACCGGCGCTGACCGCCCGACCGGGCTCACCCTGGGCGCGGCGTCCGCGCGAGGCGTTGCGCCCCGAGCCGCCGATCTCGACGGTCGCGTCGGTGTCATCGGCTTCCCGGTACACCTGGTCGAGAATGTCGGCGATCTTCTTGCGCAACGGTTGTGGATCGACGCCGTGCGCCTCGTTATAGGCGACTTGCTTGGCCCGTCGTCGTTCGGTCTCGTCGATGGCTTCACGCATCGAGTCGGTGATCTTGTCGGCGTACATGTGCACTTCACCGGACACGTTGCGGGCGGCGCGGCCGATGGTCTGGATGAGGCTACGCGACGACCGCAGGAACCCTTCCTTGTCGGCGTCGAGGATCGACACCAGCGACACCTCGGGCAGGTCAAGTCCCTCGCGGAGCAGGTTGATGCCGACCAGCACGTCGTACTCGCCGAGCCGCAGTTGCCGCAGCAGCTCGACGCGCCGCAGCGTGTCAACCTCGGAGTGCAGATACCGCACCCGAATGCCCAACTCCAGGAGGTAGTCCGTCAGGTCCTCGGCCATCTTCTTGGTCAGCGTGGTGACCAGCACACGCTCATCACGCTCGGTGCGCTTGCGGATCTCGCCGATCAGATCGTCGATCTGGCCCTTGGTGGGCTTCACCACGACCTGCGGGTCGACCAGCCCGGTGGGCCGGATCACCTGCTCGACGAATTCGCCGCTGGACTGGCTGAGCTCGTAGGGGCCCGGGGTGGCCGACAGGTACACCGTCTGCCCGATCCGGTCCGCAAACTCCTCCCAAGTCAGCGGGCGGTTGTCGACGGCCGACGGCAGCCGGAAGCCGAAGTCGACCAGATTGCGCTTGCGGGACATATCGCCCTCGTACATGCCGCCGATCTGCGGCACGGTGACGTGCGACTCGTCGATCACCATCAGGAAGTCTTCGGGGAAGTAGTCGATAAGTGTGGCCGGTGCCGAACCCGCCGGGCGGCCGTCGATGTGCCGTGAGTAATTCTCGATGCCCGAGCAGAAGCCGACCTGGCGCATCATCTCGACGTCGTAGTTGGTCCGCATCCGCAGTCGCTGCGCCTCCAGCAGCTTGCCCTGGCCTTCGAGTTCAGCCAGCCGCTGCTCCAACTCCTCCTCGATCGTGGAGATGGCGCGGGCCATCCGCTCTGGTCCCGCGACGTAGTGCGTCGCCGGGAAGATCCGCACGGAGTCCACCTTGCGGACCACATCGCCGGTCAGCGGGTGCAGGTAGTACAGCGCCTCGATCTCGTCACCGAAGTACTCGATGCGAACCGCCAACTCCTCGTAGGACGGAATGATCTCGACGGTGTCTCCACGGACCCGGAACGACCCCCGAGTGAACGACAGGTCATTGCGGGAGTACTGGACGTCGACGAGCATCCTCAGCAGCGCGTCCCGCGGCACCTCGGCACCGACCTCGAGTTCCACCGATCGGTCGAGGTAGGACTGCGGCGTGCCCAGGCCGTAGATGCAGGACACCGACGCGACCACCACGACATCGCGGCGGGACAGCAGGCTGGACGTCGCGGAGTGCCGCAGTCGCTCCACGTCGTCGTTGATCGAGCTGTCCTTCTCGATGTAGGTGTCGGTCTGCGCGATGTACGCCTCGGGTTGGTAGTAGTCGTAGTACGACACGAAGTACTCGACGGCGTTGTTCGGCAACATCTCTCGAAGCTCGTTGGCCAACTGGGCGGCAAGCGTCTTGTTCGGGGCCATCACCAGCGTGGGCCGCTGCAGACGCTCGATCAGCCACGCGGTAGTGGCCGACTTGCCGGTTCCAGTGGCGCCCAAAAGCACCACGTCGCGCTCGCCTGCGTTGATGCGCCGTTCCAGCTCATCGATCGCGGCGGGCTGGTCGCCCGCGGGGTCGTACTCGCTGACCACTTCAAACTGCGCGCCGCTGCGGACCACGTCCTCGACGGCACGGTATTCCGAGTGCGCGACCACGGGCGGGTATTCGGTAGCAAAAGCCATAGTTACAGGTTAGAACGCAGCACCGACAGGGGTGATTCCCCAAGTCGCTTCGCTCTATCCTGGGACCATCCACCCGCCGAAACACGAGACATTCGACCTGCTCGCCCGCACCAACACCGATCCGAAGGGCATTGTGCGGGCCGTCGACGTCTATACGGTCCGACCGTGGGGCCTCTACATGGCCCGGCCCACCCCGGGACGTGCGCAGTTCCACTACATCGAATCCTGGCTGCTGCCTTCGATGGGCCTACGCGCGACGGTCTTCCACTTCAATCCCGGCTACGAACGCGACCAGGATTTCTACCTCG
>JAOPWF010000187.1 GCA_025965815.1 Mycobacterium sp. | reverse complement strand
GCCGCTTTCGTTTTCGGCACGGGAGTCCGCGGTGGCAACCGGCCGAGACTTGAAGTATCCGCGGACCGCGTCCGATAGCCGCTCGTCATCCGTGGCGATCAGGTCGTAGGCTGCCACGCCACCGGCCAGCGCCAGCCAGGCTCGGTCTGAGTTACGCATCGTTTCACCCCTTGCATGTAGAGCGACGACGGACGGGGCAGGGAAGTTCACGCGTTCGGTCTGCCGTCATCGACGCCGGTGCCGATGACTTGGTTTACGGCCCGAAGCAGCCGACCGACACACCACGGCTGCGTTGTACCGAAAGTTTTCCGATTTACACGACCGGTGCGCGGCCGCTCGTGCAGGCGCAACAGCCGCCTCAGAGTTAGGGCGCCCCTGGGCGCACCGCCCTTCGGCACCGATCCTTTGAGGAATTGAGTCAGCGCGGCGCCGGTGGGCCTACTGAACGGTCAGTGACCCATGCATGTTGGCGTGGTATTTGCAATGGAACGGGTAAGTGCCGGGCGTGGTGGGGGCGGGGAATGTCCCCAGACCGCCGCCGCCTGATATCCGCACGTCGAACGCGTTGTTCGCGTCGGCCGTGACGGTGTGGTTGGAGTCGTCCTTGTTGATAATGGCCACCTGCTGGCCCGGGCGCAGCGGCGCGGCCACTGTGTAGGCGAAGTTGGAAATGACGATGTCGCCAACGGGCGCGACGGTGGTCGAGGGCGAGTCGGTGATACCGGTGCCTGCGGGCGCAGATGGGGAAGCCGATTGGTTGGCGCCGCCGCACGCGGTCAGCGCGCCGGCGGACAGCACGAACGCCGTAATCAGGATGGCCGCGGGCCTCATGGCGGTTGCTCTCTCGGTGACCGGAAGTATGGAAGTCGGGCTCCGATAGTGACGCTATCCAGCTCGGCGCGCGGGCGGGTCAAAATGCCGTTGCCCAGTTACGGTCGTGGCTCTCCAACATGCCGGGCAGCGCGAAACGGGGACGCTTCGCCGGTGCCACGATCAGCGACCCGGAAACGCACCGCAGCCACGGCCGTTGTCACGGGCTGAGAATAGGCAGCACCAGCGCGGTCCTGACGGCAATCCGACGGTTCGACAATCGGGGCGAACGCCGCACGTTGGCGCTAGTCTGACACCGAAACGGCCCTGTTTAGCAAGGAGCACGGCATGTTGTGGCGCTACGTGAAATCCCAGATCATGGTTCTGTTGTGCGGTGGTTTGGTCGGGCCGATTTTCCTGGCCGTCTACTTCGCCACCGGTCAGGAAAGCCTGCTGAAGTGGATGTTCTATGTCGGCCTGCTCATCACCGCCGCCGACGTCCTGATTGCCCTCGCGCTGGCGAACTACAGCGCGAAGTCGTCGGCGAAGACCCAGTATCTCGAGCAGCAAGGCGTGCTGGCGCTTGCCCAGGTCACCGGCATCACCGAGACGGGCACGCGAATCAACGACCAGCCGCTGGTGAAGGTGAATCTGCACATCGAGGGGCCGGGTATCGCACCGTTCGACACTCAGGACCGGGTGATCGCGTCGGTGACGCGGCTGCCGATGATCACCAACCGGAAGCTGGTCGTGCTGGTGGATCCGGCCACCAACTCCTACCAGATCGATTGGGACCGAAGCGCTTTGGTCGGCGGGCTGATGCCTGCCCAGTTCACCCTTGCCGAGGACAACAAGACTTACGACCTCAGCGGCCAGGCCGGCCCGCTGATGGAGATCCTGCAGATCCTCAAATCCAACAACATCGCGCTCAACAGCATGATCGACATTCGCTCCAACCCGGCGGTGCGCCAACAGGTTATGTCGGTGGTCCGGCGCGCGGCGGGCGCGCAGAACCCTCCTGCTCGGGCAGCCGCCGCGGCGCCCAGTTCCGCTGCACCGCCGGCCCCCGCGTCGTTCCTGCCGCCTCCGCCGCAGCCGTCGGCCGCCCAGCGACTGCAGGAGTTGGAGACGCTGCGGGCCACCGGGGCGATCTCGGACGCCGAATACACCGCGAAGCGCCAGCAGATCATCTCCGCGCTGTAGCTGAGATGACACAACGGTCGGCGAGCTACGGCGTCCCCCCGGAGGTCGGCACGCTGCGCAAGGTGCTGGCTGCTCACCCGGTCTGGCCCACGAGCGGCTCACGCCGACCGACTGCGAGGACCTGCTGTTCGACGACGTGCTCTGGGTCCAGAACGCCCGGCGCGACCACCTCGACTTCATGGACAAGATGCGGGACCGCGGCGTCGAAGTCATCGAACTGCACAATCTGCTGACCGAGACGGTGACCAACCCCGACGCCAAAGCCTGGCTGCTGGACCGCAAGATCGTGCCCAACGAAGTCGGCCTCGGCCTGGTCGACGACACCCGGGCGTTCCTGGACTCGCTACCTCCGCGGCGGCTCACCGAACTGCTGATCGGCGGGATGTCGACGCGCGATCTGCCGAGCGAACTGAAGTCGGGATACCGGGCGCCGGCCCGGGAGGCGAACGGCGTCACCGAGTACCTGATGCCGCCGCTGCCCAACACGCTCTACACCCGCGACACCACCTGCTGGGTCTACGGCGGGCTGACACTGAATCCGTTGTTCTGGCCGGCCCGGCACGACGAGACGCTGCTGATGAAGGCGATCTACCAGTTCCACCCCGGACTACGTCGGATCGACCGTGTGGTGGGGCGATCCCGAGCAATCGTGGGGATGGCCACGATCGAGGGCGGTGACGTTCTGGTGCCGGGCAACGGGGTCGTCATCATCGGGATGAGCGAGCGGACGTCACGCCAGGCCATCACTCAGGTCGCGGCCAAACTGTTCGCCGAGGGAGCCGCCGACAGGGTGGTGGTCGCCGGCATGCCGAAGCCGCGCGCCGCAATGCACCTCGGCACGGTGTTCACCTTCGCCGACCGCGACGTCGTGACGATCTACCCCGAGATCGTAGACAACGTGCAGACTTTCACCCTGCTGCCCAGTGATCAACCACCCGGCGTCGACGTCATCGAAGAGACCAAGCCCTTCGCGGAGGCCGCCGCCGCCGCCGCCCTTGGCCTGCCGTCGCTGCGGGTGGTGGAAACCGCAACACCCACACCAACTCGCTGCTGTGCAAGGCGGGTATCGAGGTCATCACCATCGTCGGCGCCGAACTGGGTCGTGGCCGGGGCGGCGGGCACTGCATGACATGCCCGGTCATCCGCGACCCGGTCGACTGGTAGTCCTCTGGCCGAGTTCTAGAACACGTTCCAGTTCGGCTGCTAGCCTGGGCCCCGGGCTCACGAAAGGATCAGTGGTGGCGGCATCTGACGGAACTCTTGAAGGGCGAGTGGCCTTTGTCACCGGCGCCGCGCGCGGTCAGGGACGTGCGCACGCCGTGCGGCTGGCCAGTGAGGGCGCCGACATCATTGCGATCGATATCTGCGGCCCGATTTCGGACACCATCACCTATCCCCCCGCAACAACCGAGGAGCTGGCCGAAACGGTGCGGGCGGTCGAGGCCACCGGCCGCAAGGTGCTGGCGCGGGAGGTCGACATCCGCGACTTCGCCGCGCTGCAACGGGTGGTCGCCGACGGCGTAGAGCAGTTCGGCCGCCTCGACATCCTGGTGGTCAACGCCGGCGTGCTGAGCTGGGGCCGGCTGTGGGAGATGTCCGAAGAGCAGTGGGACACCGTGATCGAAGTGAACCTGTCCGGCAGCTGGCGCACGATCCGTGCCGCCGTACCGGCGATGATCGAGGCCGGAAACGGCGGCTCGATCGTCATCGTCAGCTCGTCAGCCGGCCTGAAGGCCACCCCCGGCAACGGCCACTACTCCGCATCCAAACACGGCCTCGTCGCGCTCACCAACGCGTTGGCCCTGGAGGTCGGAGAGTTCGGAATCCGGGTCAACTCCATTCACCCCTATTCGATCGACACCCCGATGGTCGAAAAGCAGGCGATGATGGCGGTCTTTGCCAAGCACCCCAGCTACCTGCATAGCTTCTCACCAATGCCGTTGCACCCGGTCAACCACGAGGGCAAGAAGGGTCTCATGGAGTTCCAGGCGCCTGAGGAGGTCTCCGACGTAGTCGCGTGGCTGGCCGGCGACGGCTCGGCCGCGCTGTCGGGCAGTCAGATCGCCGTCGACCGCGGCGTGATGAAGTACTGAGCCGCTGACTAGCCCGGTAGGACAAGCACGGGCACCGGGCTGTGCCGCACGATCTTCGAACCGCGCGAGCCGAGGAACACCCGCGATGGTCTCGCGCGGCGACGTGCCCAGAGCGACCAGCTCGCTGTCGAGCCAGTCGGCGGCGTCCAGCGTCTGATCCCAGCCGTTGCCGGTGACGACCTGTAGTTCGACGTCGTCGCCGACGATCCCGTCCGCTTTCAGCTTCGCCAGGGTCTCGCGTGCGTGGCCGGCCCAGGCCTCCGGGATCGAATCTTCGGCGTGCAATCCGACTTCCGGCGGGTACATGGTGCGGCACGCACCGCGAACGTGATCACTCGCATTGGAACGTTGAAGCGTTTGGCCAGCTCCGCGACTCGCTCCACCACATGCACCGACTCGGGGGTTCCGGGGTAGGCGCAGGTGATCCTGGGGAGCCCACCGGTCTTGGATCTGCGGTAGCCGCGCGGGCTGATCGCCAACGGAACCTGTGACGAGCGCAGCAGCCGGTCGGCGGTCGAGCCGATCACTACCTGGCCCAGCTTGCCGTCGGAGGCCGAACGGAGCACCAGCACATCGGCTTTCAGCTCGTCCACCGCTTGAATCAGTCCGCCGGAGACGGAACGGTTGGCGAACTTGTGGTAGCTGACGTCCAGTCCGGGGTCCAGCGACTCGATGCAGCGCTGTGCTTCCTTCGCCGAGTCGGCGGCCAATTGCTCTGCGTACTGGGCGTACTCGGCGTCGATGCGCGCCGGCGACGGCGTCATCCACGGTCTGGGAACGACGTGACCACTGCCAGTGACGTCTTCAGTGTCCTGGCCGCGTTTACGGCCAGGTGCAGCGCGGACCGTCCGCCCTTCCCCGCAAGGTATCCGACGACGACGGTCACTGCGAGTCCTTTTCCGGATGGATGGGCACCTCGTCTTCTGCCGGCGCGGCGGTTGGGATGAGGCCGTCGCCACCGTCATTCAGCGCGCTGGGATGCCGGCTCCACAGCAGGTAGTAGAAAAGCGCCGATGCGACGAATGCGCTGAAGGGCACCTTGAAGGCGCGGGGCAGGTCGGGTTCGCGCACCCGGAGCCGACGGAGGCGACGACACCGAACATCGTCAGCTGGAAGGTGCCGATGGTCCGTTTGAGGTGGTCGGAGGCGCCGTGGGCGAGTGCTTCCTGTGTGGGCTATATCCCGGTATCGGCTAAGCTAAGTGTGAACCTGTTTCGGCCAGTACGGCGACGAACTGGTCCACCGCCCAGTCGATCTCCTGCGCGGTGATGACGAGTGGAGGAGCGAACCGCAGTGTCGAACCGTGGGTGTCCTTGACCAGGACGCCGCGATCGGCCAGCAGTCGAGTCAGCTGCTTGCCGGTAGCGAGCTCCGGATCGATATCCACACCGGCCCACAGGCCGAGGCCTCGCACCGCCAATACGCCGTCACCGATCAGCGAGCGCAGGCGCTGGTGCAGCTGCTCGCCGAGTTCGGTTGAGCGGGATTGGAATTCGCCGCTGCGTAGGATCGATACCACAGTGGTACCGATCGCGGTTGCGAGTGGATTGCCGCCGAAGGTCGAACCGTGTTCACCCGGATGCAGCACACCGAGGATGTCGCGGTCGGCCACCACCGCCGACAGCGGCACCACTCCGCCGCCGAGCGCCTTGCCCAGCAGATAGATGTCAGGCACCACGCCCCAGTGGTCGCAGGCGAACGTCCGGCCGGTGCGGGCCAGGCCGGACTGGATCTCGTCGGCGATCATCAGCACGTTGCGTTCACTGCAGATCGCGCGCACCCGTGGCAGATAGTCGTCGGGCGGGACGATGATGCCCGCCTCACCCTGAATCGGCTCGAGCAACACTGCGACGGTGTCTTCGTCGATCGCCGCGGCAAGGGCGTTGGCATCACCGAATGGCACCAACCGGAAGCCTGGCGTGAATGGTCCGAAGCCGGTGCGCGCGGTCTCGTCGGTGGAGAAGCTGACGATGCTGATCGTGCGGCCGTGGAAGTTGTTCTCGGCCACCACGATATTCGCCCGGCCGGCCGGAACGCCTTTGACGTCGGCACCCCATTTGCGGGCGACCTTGATACCGCTCTCGACCGCTTCGGCGCCGCTGTTCATCGGCAGCACCATGTCCTTGCCGCACAATTCGGCCAGTGCCGCGCAGAACGGGCCGAGCCGATCGGAATGGAAGGCCCGGCTGACCAGTGTCACGGTGTCCAGCTGCGCGTGGGCGGTGGCAATGATCTCGGGATGGCGGTGCCCGAAGTTCACCGCGGAGTACGCCGCAAGGCAGTCCAGGTACCGCCTGCCCTCCGCGTCCGTGATCCAGGCGCCCTCGGCACTGGCGGCCACCACCGGTAGCGGCGAATAGTTGTGCGCGGCGTAGCGGTCGTCAAGGGCGATCGCCGCCTCGGTGGCGGAGCCGGTGGTGACAGAACCTGCCCCGATGCCCGGGTATGCGGTCACAGTGTCCAGCATGGTCACGGATGTACCTCCAGCGTGCAGCATTTGACCGATCCGCCGCCCTTCAGTAACTCCGAGAGATCGACGCCGATCGGATCGAAGCCGGCGTCGTAGAGCTGCTCGGCGAAACCGGTCCCGGCCGCCGGATGGACGACGTGGCGACCGTCCGAGACGGCATTGACTCCGAGGACGTAGGCGTCGGAACTGGCGATCACGATGGCGTCCGGGAACAGCGCCTCCAGTTCCCGCCGGGAGGCGTCGCTGAAAGCGGGCGGATAGTAGGCGATTGTGGAGTCGTCGAGCACCGCAAGCGCGGTGTCCAGGTGATAGAAGCGGGGGTCGACCAGCTCGAGCGAGACGACCGGCATCCCGGTGATCCCGGCGATCTCGGCGTGTGCCCGCGCGTCGGTGCGAAATCCGCTGCCGGCCAGCACCATTGCGCCCACGACCAGCAGGTCGCCTTGGCCCTCGTTGACGTGCCTGGTGGAGACGGGCTGATGGCCGTTCGCGGTCATCCAGTCGGCATAGGCGACGGATTCGCCTTCGCGCTGCGGGAACTTGAAGCGCGCGACGATCGCCGTGCCGTTGACAAGCAGGCCGCCGTTGGCGGCGTAGACCATGTCGGGCAGCCCGGCGACCGGCTCAACCAGGTCCACGGTGTGGCCCAGCCGCTGATAGGTCGCGCGCAGATTCTCCCATTGCGCGACGGCGGTGGCCGTATCCACCGGAGTCGAGGTGTCCATCCAGGGGTTGATGGCGTACTCGACGGCGAAGAACGTCGGTGCGGTCATGGCGTAGTGGCGAAGGCGCGCGGTGCGCTGTGCCGCCGGAGCCGCGGAGCCGACGACATCGGGCGCAGCTGCGGGACCGGCGACATCAGCAGCCGCAACCGCGGCGACATCGGAAATCGTCATGAATCAGACGATATTGCCTATCCGTCACGCAATCAATCGATACACATTGCGTATACGTACGCGATTTGTTGCTCCAGACGTATGATGGCAGCGTTTTGTTGCGCAGGATGGAGATTTCCGGACATGGACCGGTTGGATGACACCGACGAGCGCATTCTCGCCGAGCTCGCGCAGCATGCCCGGGCAACCTACGCCGAGATCGGGGAGCGGGTGAATCTGTCCGCTCCGGCGGTGAAACGCCGGGTCGACCGGATGCTCGACAGCGGTGTGATCCGCGGATTCACCACGGTCATCGACCGCAACGCGCTGGGGTGGAACACCGAGGCCTACGTTCAGGTGTACTGCCACGGCACCATCGCACCCGACGAACTGCGCGAGGCCTGGGTGGCTATCCCGGAGGTGGTCAGCGCCGCCACCGTGACCGGTACCTCGGACGCGATGCTGCACGTTCTCGCTCGCGACATGCGCCATCTGGAGGCCGCTTTGGAACGGATCCGCTCCAGCGCGGACATCGAGCGCAGCGAGAGCATCGTGGTGCTCTCCAACATCATCGACCGCGCCAGGCCCTGACGGCGCTGCGCGAAGTCAAGGGTGGCGGACACACCCTGACCGCAATCGTGTAAGAACACCCACGTGACCAGTACCGCGGCGGGCACCAGTGGAATCGTGATCGTCGGTGGGGGACTGGCCGCCACCCGCACGGCCGAGCAGCTGCGCCGAGCCGACTTCGGCGGCCCGATCACCATCGTCAGCGACGAGGAACATCTGCCCTACGACCGACCGCCGCTGTCGAAGGACGTGCTGCGCGGCGAGATCGACGACGTCACCCTCAAGCCCGCCGAGTTCTATGACGAAAAGGACATCACCGTCCGGCTCGGTACGGGGGCGCGGACACTCGACACCGCCGCACAGACTCTGACGCTGGAGAACGGCGAGGTGCTCTCCTACGACGAGCTCGTCATCGCGACAGGTCTGGTGCCGCGGCGTATCCCGTCGTTCCCGGATCTGGACGGCATCCGGGTGCTGCGGTCGTTCGACGAGAGCCTCGCGCTGCGCAAGCACGCCGGGTCGGCGCACCGCGCGGTGGTCGTGGGGGCCGGCTTCATCGGCTGTGAAGTCGCCGCGAGCCTGCGGGGTCTCGGCGTCGACGTCGTCCTGGTGGAACCGCAACCGGCGCCGTTGGCTTCGGTGCTCGGCGAGCAGATCGGTGCCCTGGTCGCCCGGCTGCACCGCGCCGAAGGCGTCGACGTGCGCACCGGCGTCGGCGTGGCCAAGGTGACCGGAGCCGCCGGGCCGGCGACATCCAGCTCCGGGGAGGGCCACGTGGACAAGGTGGTGCTCACCGACGGAACGGAGTTGGACACCGGCCTGGTGGTCGTGGGCATCGGATCGCGGCCATCGACCGACTGGCTCGATGGCAGCGGCGTCGAGGTCGACAACGGCGTCGTCTGTGATGCGGCCGGCCGCACCTCGGCGCCCAACGTATGGGCCATCGGTGACGTGGCGTCGTGGCAGGACGTGTCGGGACACCAAGTGCGCGTGGAGCATTGGAGCAACGTCGCCGATCAAGCCCGGACCATCGTACCCACGATGCTCGGTGGCGAGGCGCCAACCACCGTGGTGGTGCCCTACTTCTGGAGCGACCAGTACGACGTCAAGATCCAATGCCTCGGCGAGCCACTGGCAGGCGACACCGTGCATGTGGTCGAAGACGACGGTCGCAAGTTTCTCGCCTTCTACGAACGGGACGGTCGGGTTGCCGGCGTCGTCGGCGGCGGCATGCCCGGCAAGGTAATGAAGACCCGGGCCAAGATCGCCGCCAAGGCGCCGATCGCTGACGTCCTCGGTTAGAACTCGCCCAGATAGAAGCGACCGCCCTGGTCGTCGGTGCACTCCGCCGTCCGGCCGTAGGGCTGTTGCGACGGCTCCTGGATGACGGTCCCGCCGGCCTGGCGGACCAGGTCCGCCGCGGCGTCGATGTCGGCGACCGTCCACATCGGAACCGTCACCTGCCGATCATTGCCGCCGGCGACGCCTGCCATCGGATGGCTGCCCACCACCTGCCAGCCGTCGTCGATGCGACCCGGCTCGAAGGTCCAGTGCAGCACCCGGCCGTAAAAGCTGCGGAAGGCCGCGGAATCGTCCACTTCGTAGGTGACGTACGAAAGCTCGCCGGGCCCAGCGCCGTTCAGCTCCGGGCGGCGTTGGCCGTCGGCCGGCTGGTATACCGCGAACGCGCGGCCCGTCGGATCGGTTGCACCGAGTACCGCCCCGAAGTCGAACTGCTGGACCTCGTCAAGCTCACCACCGACGTCGGCGACCGTCTGCCGGGCGGCCTGCAGATCCGCGACCGCGTAGCAGCAGAACAGCGTCGGGGTGCCCGGGACGCTGAAGATTCCGATCGGCTGCGCGGTGTTGGTCACCTGATGGGTGTTGCGGTCATAGGTCCAACCCAGCACCCGGCCGTAGAACGCGGCCGCACGGTCGGCATCCGGCCTCCACACCGACACGTAGCCGATGTCGCCGTGTTGGATCTGGCTCGTCGTTCCGATGGCCGGACCGCTCAGCATCCAGCGGTGGCCGAACGGGTCGATGATCGTGGCGTTGCGCGCGCCGTAATTCTCGTACGGCTCGCGCGCCACCTCGGCGCCGCGCACCCGGGCCTTCTCCAAGGCGTCGTCGGTGTCGGCGACGTGCAACATCAGACTCACCGAAACAGCCTGCGGCGCTGGGGCCTTCAATCCGAGTTCCGGGTACTCGTCGGCCAGGTAGAGCACGCCGTCGGCGATCGCAAGCTCGGCATGGCCGATGCGCCCGTCGTCCATCACGATGGGATCGCCGATGACGACCCCGCCGAACACGTCTGCGTACCAGGCCATGGCCTCCCGCGCGTTGGTCACGGCCAGATAGGGCAGCGCGGCAGGCCGTGGCGCCGGTGGCGCGACAGTGGTCTGCCTGGGCTCGGTCAATTCTGCGATGGCGTCTGCTGTTCCACTCATGTCCACTCCTTGGGTTCGATTGGGCAGGGATACAGCCGATTCGAGGCGCGCGCGCAGTCTGGCCGCGAACTGGTGATCGGGCTGAACCGGAAGCTCGTCGGCATGCAGCACGGTGAGCGGGTCGCTGCTGTTGTGCTGGTTCATAACGTGCCTCCTTCCGGGTACTGCTGCTTGAAGGCCCGACGGGCCCGGACGAGCAGGGCCTCGGTGGCGTGCACCGTGCGACCGATCAGGTCGGCACACTCCGGCACCGAGCAGTCGTCCATGTAGCGCAGCGCCAGTACCGTGCGGTGTGGTTCGGACAGCCGCGCGAGCACGCTTTCGGCGACCATCCGGTCCAGCTCGGCATCCCAGTGATCCGACGCCTCCACGGGTTCCGGCAGTTCGGCCACTGGGACGGTGAACCGGTCGCTGCGCCGGCGGTAGTGATCCGCGAGCTTGTGCCGCGCCACTCCGATCAGCCATGGCACCGTCATCGGCGTAGCCGCGTCCTTGCGGGCGGCGTCCATCGCCGCCAGAAAAGTCTCCGACGTCAGGTCTTCAGCCGTTCCGCGGTCACCGCAGCGCCGAACGAAATACCCGTATACAACCGGCAGGGCGTCGTCGTACAGCGTTAGCAGTGCCCGCGGAGCGTCGTTACGATCCGGTTCGGCGCTCACACCCCTATCGTCGCCATCGCGGCCCGAACTCCGACGGGGTTGGCCGGATTATTCTTTTCCCGGTCTCGAGTCGGGTTGGGGGGCGGGGAGGATCGCACAGGAAAGTCGACGGGAGCGACTAGCCACGCAAGAGGTGACGAACTGTGACCAACCCGTGTTGCAACTGTGACTATTGTGCGTCAGTGTTGCCACAGTGACTCGAGTGTCCTCAGTGCACTCCACACCGGGTGAGGAGCACAGCATGTCCGTGAGCAGGAAACTTCGGAAGCTGCTCGGCCGAGGGGTGCTGTGCACGGGTCTTGCGGTGGCCGCCCTGGGACTCGGTGGCGGTGTCGCTGCCGCGTCTCCGCTGGTGCCGTTTGCCGCGGACGAACCCGTAGCGCCGAACCCAAACCCCAATCTCGACACTGTTCTGGCCGTGCTGAGTAATGTGCAGGCCCTATTGCCCCTGCTGACTGGGGCGCAGGCTCTGGGTCCCACCGTGACCGATCCGGCCTCTCCGCTCACCCCGCTGACCGGTCCGGCCGCTGTCGTGCCGGGGGTCTCCAACGGGTATGTCGTTCAGCCCTAGCCAGTCGTTCTCTGCGACAACGGGATACGGCGGCCCGCAGACGCGCGCGGGCGTGACCGGCAGCGTGGCGCCCGGCAGATCGAGTAGGCGTCCACTCTAGGCAGCCCGAACTGCGGCCCACACACTGACAGCGTCAACTTCACTACGCGGCCTGTGCCGCTAAAGGGCCGAAGGGCCGGGATCGGGGATCGGCGTGGACGCGCACTCCAACGCAGCGGTCATTACCGCGCTTTATCAGGCCTACGGCACTGGTGATCTGGCAGCGTTCGACGCGTACACCGATGATTCGGTGTGGGACGAAGTCGGTCGCAACAAGCGAGCGGGCGTCTACCGGGGCAAGCAGGCGATCCTGGAACACGCCATGCAGCTCGCGGTGCTGACCGACGGAACCATCGCCACGGACGTCACAGAGATCCTGCCGGGGCACCATCATGTCGCCGTCCTCGAGCGTGCCACCGCGAAGCGAAACGGCCGCGTGCTCGATATGGATTGCTGCTCGATGTACACCCTTCACGACGACAAGATCGCCGAACTGCACGTGCTGCCGTTCGACGCCGCGGCCTGGGACGAGTTCTGGTCCTAGCGTTCTGATGCATTTGAGGCTCAGTCGGTCCGGTGAGCTAAGAGCCACGAATCGTCAGAACGGTGGACTGACCTAGTTGTCCGGGGCTGTCGTATCCATCGGGGCTAGCGGCACCACCGCCGGGGAACACCCATATCTGGCCCACCGGCGCCGAACCACGTTGCGACGCAAAATTTGTGGACTCGTGGTTGGCGCGCTCAAAACCGCCGCGGTCTCCGGCGGAGTGCGCCCCGGCTATCACACCGGCGCCGAAAATGCCCGCGACGACGAACACCGCGCCGGCGACGATGGCAACCATCGCCGCGATCCGGTTCATTCTGTTGGGCCTGTTCAACCAGTCTCGACGCGACCGCGGTTCGGCGGCGCGCGGCTCTTCTGCGCCGGTCTCTTTGGTCGTCGCTTGGGTCGTACCTTCTGTCGTGGGCTCGGTCGCGGCCTCGTTCTCGACTGTGGATACCGGTTCCGTCGTTGGTTCGTGGGGAGGTTCTGGTGTTTCTGTCATACCGTCAAGCTTGCCGCTGGAATCCTTTGCGAGGAGTAAGTCCCTGCGATGAAGGTGCTGTGAATGACATCTAGTCGGGTGCAGGTACCTACGCGGTAGTGAACGGCCGAGTGCGAAACACACTGCGGGAGTGCACCAATTAATTCCGTCGCGGATCGGCCCGGCTGCGCTGCTGGCTGCTGACTGGTAAGCGCCGATTCCGGCTGGCCGGAATCAGTGATGGGTGTGCGCGGTGCTGACATGGTTGCGCTCCAGCGCAATCCTAAAAAGGTGGGCCGGAATGGAGGCCACCAGCGAAGGAGCAGCGCCGTGCGGATTAAACCGAACTACGTCAGGCCGCGGTTGGCGGCGGCATCGGTCGCCAGCGCACCAACGGCCACTGGTCATCACGACGACTGCGGACGGTGGCGGTGATGGTTCCCTTGGTAATCAACCACAACCTGGCTAGCGACGAGACTCGTCGGCGGACCGCCATTCTCGCGGCGATCGGCGACGATTGGGATCCCATTCAGGCGCTTGCCGGGGAGATGCAGGCCTACGAGCTGCTCTACTCCAACTTGGACTCCGAGCAACAGCGGATCTACGACGAACTGGTCAGTGCCGGGGTGCTGCCGGATCGGACGGTGAACGGTGCTGCCGATTGATCCCCACGCCGACGCCAGCCGGCGGGCGTGGCTCCCGTGCCCGAAGTGCACCCAGCGGACCGGATGCGTCGACTGCCAGAGCAGCCGAAATTGCAGTACCCATTGGCAGTACCTGTTGAGTAACAAGGGCACAGTGATCCACCTGCAATGCCCGCACTGCGCTCATTTGTGGGCGACCGATACCCGCCGACGCGGTGCGCGAAGCGGTGGAAGCGGGAGACCACGTTGAACCCTTCTGGTTACCGGCTTCTGGTGAGTGCCGGGCACCGGGCAGAGTTGACTGCATGGGAGGAATCAGAGGTCAGACGAGCTACGCCAGATGTCGATGCCCGCCTCTGTGGCGTACTCGTCGATTGCCGTCAGCTCGGCATCGGAGAACTCGAGATTGCCTAGCGCGCCGAGGTTTTCGTCGAGCTGAGCTACGCTCGATGCGCCGACCAGTGTGGATGCGACGACGGGGTCGCGCAGCACCCACGCGAGCGCCATCTGGGCAAGGGACTGCCCTCGTCCGGCGGCGATGGCTTGCAGCCCACGGATCTTTGCGAGAACCTCCTCGGTGACCAGGGAAGTGTCAAACGTGGGACGTTTGGTGGCCCGGTCGATGTCGGCGGCATCTTCGGTCACGTACCGATCGGTGAGCAGGCCCTGCGCCAGCGCCGTGAACGAGATCGCGCCCATGCCAAGAGAGCGGAGCGTGTCGGTGAGGCCAGATTCGATCCAGCGGTTGAGCAGGCTGTAGGACGGCTGGTGGATGATGAGTGAGACGCCGGCATGGTCAGCGATCGCCTTGGCTTCGGCGGTGTGTTCGGCAGAGTAGGACGAAACTCCGACGTAGCGGGCTTTGCCAGACCGAACTGCGGTGGCCAGCGCGCCAACCGTCTCCTCGAGCGGGGTGCCGGAGTCGAACCGGTGCGAATAGAAGATGTCGACATAGTCGGTCGAGAGCCGCCTGAGGGAGTCGTCGAGGCTCGAGAGCAGATAATTACGGGAGCCCAGCTGACCCTGGGGTCCCGGCCACATGTCCCATCCGGCCTTGCTCGAGATGATCAGCTCGTGCCGATAAGGCCCGAAGTCGCTTCGCATCATTCTGCCGAAGTTCTCCTCGGCAGAGCCGTACGGCGGTCCGTAGTTGTTGGCGAGGTCAAAGTGTGTGATGCCCTTGTCGAAGGCGTGCCGCAGCACTTCGCGCTGCACGTCGAAGGGGCGGTTGTCGCCGAAGTTGTACCAGAGCCCGAGCGAGATAGCGGGCAGGATCAGACCCGACCTGCCAACTCGGCGGTACACCATGGTGTCGTAGCGATCCTCCGACGCGCGCCACGGATCCAGGGTGTGTGGCACATTCTTGTAGTCGAAATCGACGCCCATGCTTCCACTTTAGTCAGGCGTGATCCGCTGGGGACGGTCCAGCGCCTGCAACCCGCCGCTGACCGTGTCGAAGGCGTCGCCGAGAGCCTGCGCCAACGACACCGATTCGTCGGCCAGCCAGTGTTCGTAGGCCGACAGGGCTACCCCGAGCATCGTCCACGCCACCGTCTGCGGGACCAGGTCGCCTGGCCTGCCGGCCAGTCGGCGGGAGACGAATGCGGCGACCACGTCACGCCATCCCGCGTACATCGTCATCGAGTAGGCCTGTAGCGCCGCGGTCTGCAGGATCACCCGCATCCGCTGCCGGTGGCGCTGCGTCTCGTGCTCGTCAAAGTTGTTGAACGCCAACAGTGCCGCCCGCAGTGCCGCACCGATGGGCACGTCGGGCTCGACCTGGTCCAACAGATCACGCATGCGGTCGAGGTGGGCGTCGAAGTTGCCCCACGGAATCGCGTTCTTCGACGGGTAGTAGCGGAAGAGCGTGCGACGGGCGATTCCGGCGGCACGGGCGACGTCGTCGACGCTGACCTCGTCGAACCCCCGTGCCGCGAACAGGTCGATGGCGACGTTGGTGATGTCGTCCCAGGTCGTCGAGCGCCGCCGGCCGACTCGGGGCTCGGACGCAGGCCGCATCGTATCCGCCCTTCCGTTTCGGCACTCGATGCCATATTATTGCGATCTCGATCACAATTGTCGAGACACTGTGCAACGAAAGGCGCCGTTCATGGAACCGAATGAGCAGATCGAAGCCGACACCGAGCTGGTCACCGAGACACTGGTCGAAGAGGTGTCCATCGACGGCATGTGCGGGGTCTACTGACCGTGGCGGTTCCCGCCACGCAGGTCCCGGCTGAGCCTGGCGCCGTCGGCGGTGACGCCTTCGACCCCGGCCTCGGCTGGCGGCTGCATCCCCAGGTGGCTGTGCGACCTGAGTCGTTCGGCGCACTGCTGTACCACTTCGGAACGCGCAAGTTGTCGTTCCTGAAGAACCGCACGATCGTCGAGGTGGTGTCGTCGCTCGGCTACCATCCCGATGCCCGATCCGCTTGCCGTGCAGCGGGTATCGACGACGCGCAGCAGCCTCCTTATCTGCACGCCCTCGGTGTGCTCGTCCAATCCAAGATGCTGGTGCCCCGGGAGGACCGATGACAACCGCAGCGCCCGTACCCCGCTTGATCGAGCAGTTCGAGCGTGGCCTTGACGCTCCGATCTGTTTGACCTGGGAACTGACTTACGCCTGCAACCTGGCGTGTGTGCACTGCCTGTCGTCATCGGGCAAACGCGACCCGCGCGAGCTGTCCACCGAGCAGTGCAAGGACATCATCGACGAGCTCGAGCGCATGCAGGTCTTCTACGTCAACATCGGCGGTGGCGAACCGACTGTGCGCCCAGATTTCTGGGAGCTGGTCGATTACGCGACGGCTCACCATGTGGGTGTGAAGTTCTCCACCAACGGCGTCCGCATCACACCGGAGATCGCCGCCAAGCTCGCCGCCAGCGACTACGTGGACGTCCAGATCTCGCTGGACGGGGCAACCGCTGAGGTCAACGACGCCGTCCGCGGCGCCGGGTCGTTTGCGATGGCGATCCGGGCGCTGGAGAACCTGTCCGACGCCGGCTTCAAGGACGCCAAGATCTCCGTCGTCGTCACCCGGCACAACGTCGACCAGCTCGACGACCTCGCCGATCTGGCGGCGCGGTACGGTGCCACGTTGCGGATCACCAGGCTCCGTCCGTCCGGGCGCGGCGCTGACGTGTGGGATGAGCTGCATCCGACCGCGCAGCAGCAGGTGCAGCTCTACGACTGGCTGGTCGCACGCGGTGACGGTGTCCTCACCGGCGACTCGATCTTCCACCTGTCCGGACTGGGCGAACCGGGCGCGTTGGCCGGTCTCAATCTGTGTGGTGCGGGCCGGGTGGTCTGCCTCATCGACCCGGTCGGTGACGTCTACGCCTGCCCGTTCGCCATCCATGACCGGTTCCTGTCGGGAAATGTGGTGTCTGACCGTGGTTTCGACAACGTGTGGAAGAACGCGCCGTTGTTCCTGGAGTTGCGCGAACCGCAGGCGGCCGGCGCATGTAGCAGCTGCGGGCACTTCGACAGCTGCCGCGGCGGATGCATGGCCGCCAAGTTCTTCACCGGACTACCGCTGGACGGGCCCGACCCGGAATGCGTGGAGGGCTACGGCGTGCCCGCGCTGGCCCGTGAGCGCGACAAGCCCCGCCCGAGTGGCGACCACTCACGCGGGTCGAAGCAGGGGCCGGTGCCGTTGACGCTGTCCGTTCGCCCGCCGTCGCAGCCCCCGGCGCGGCTCTGCAACGAAAGTCCGGTCTGATCATGGCGCGCGACGCGTGGTTCGAAACGGTGGCGATCGCTCAACAGCGCGCCAAGAAGCGGCTGCCCAAGTCGGTCTACTCCTCGCTGATCTCCGCCAGTGAGAAGGGCCTGACGGTCTCCGACAACGTCGAGGCGTACAGCGAGCTGGGCTTCGCGCCGCATGTGGTCGGCGCGGTCGCGAAGCGCGATCTGTCGACAACCGTCATGGGGCAGGCCATCTCGTTTCCGGTGATCATCTCGCCGACCGGTGTGCAGGCGGTCGACCCCGACGGTGAGGTCGCCGTGGCCCGCGCCGCTGCCGCCCGCGGCACGGCGATGGGTCTGTCGTCCTTCGCCAGCATGCCGATCGAGGAGGTCGTCGCCGTCAACGGAAAGATCTTCTTCCAGATTTACTGGCTCGGCGGCCGGGACGCGATCGCCGAACGCGTTGAACGTGCCCGGGCAGCCGGCGCCGTCGGACTGATCGCCACCACCGACTGGAGTTTTTCGCACGGACGCGACTGGGGCAGCCCGACGATCCCCGAGGAGATGAACCTGCGGACAACCCTGCGGATGTCTCCCGAGGCCCTCACCAAGCCCCGCTGGCTGTGGAACTTCGGCAAGACCTTCCACCCGCCCAACCTGCGCGTTCCCAACCAGGGCCGCCGTGGAGAGCCGGGTCCGCCGTTCTTCGCGGCCTACGGCGAGTGGATGGGTACCCCGCCGCCGACCTGGGAGGACATCGCCTGGTTGCGCGAATTGTGGGGCGGCCCATTCATGCTCAAGGGTGTGGTGCGCGTCGACGACGCCAAACGTGCTGTGGACGCAGGTGTTTCGGCGATCTCGGTGTCCAACCACGGCGGCAACAACCTGGACGGCACCCCGGCCTCGATCCGGGCCCTACCGGCGGTGGCCGATGCGGTGGGCGATCAGATCGAGGTGCTACTCGACGGCGGCATCAGGCGGGGCAGTGATGTGGTCAAGGCGCTGGCCCTCGGCGCCCGCGCCGTGATGATCGGCCGGGCCTATCTGTGGGGTCTGGCCGCCAACGGTCAGGCGGGCGTCGAGAACGTGCTCGATATCCTGCGGGGGGGCATCGACTCGGCACTGATGGGGCTGGGGCGAGCGTCCATCCACGACCTGACTGCCGATGACATCCTCATCCCGGCCGGGTTCACCCGGGCCCTGGGCGTGCCGGCCGGGCCGGACGCCTGACGGCAAACACTGTCAATTGTCTGACAGCTGTGATGCTGCCGGGGCTGGCGGGGCTGGCGTGACGAATCGAGGGCGCCCCGCAGCAAAAACCAGTAGAACAAAGCGTTCGCATGCGCCAACAATCGGCGCACACCAGGTGAATTCGGCCTACCATCGGCGGGTGGCTTTCCCCAGTGGGCTCGGGAACTCGACGTCGAGACAGCTACAAAGCATGTCGCCAACGTTGGTGATCCCAGTGGGCTCAACCGAACAGCATGGACCTCACCTGCCGCTGGACACTGATACCCGCATTGCCGCTGCGGTCTCCCGCGCGGCCGTCGAGCGACTCACCACCGCCGACCCTGACGCCGACTGGCTGCTGGCGCCACCGATCGCCTACGGGGCCAGTGGCGAACACGAGGGCTTCGCGGGAACCGTCTCGATCGGCACGGCGGCGCTGCGTACATTGTTGGTGGAGTTCGGCCGGTCGGCTACACACTGGGCGCACCGGCTTGTCTTCGTCAACGGACACGGCGGAAACGTCGAAGCCCTGGCCGCCGCGACGGGTCTGCTGCGGGCGGAGGGCCGCGACATCGGCTGGTGCTCATGCGCCGCCGACGGCGCCGATGCCCACGCCGGCCACAGCGAAACGTCTGTATTGCTACATATTTCGCCGGCGGACGTGTGGACCGATGAGTGGTTGCCTGGCAACAGCGCGCCGCTGGCCGACCTGATGCCAAGGATGCGCCGTGGGGGGATCGCGGCAGTGAGTGAGGTAGGGGTGCTGGGGGATCCGACGACATCGACCGCGGCCGAGGGGGCGCGGATCTTTACCGAAATGGTTGCCGGATGTGCATCTCGGATCATGCGCTGGAAGCCCGGCGCTGACGGGATGATGACATGACTCAGCCGCGGCTCCCGGACGGGTTCGCCGTGCAGGTCGACCGGCGCGTACGAGTGCTCGGCGAGGGATCGGCGTTGCTCGGCGGTTCACCGACGCGCCTGCTGCGGCTGGCGCCCGCCGCGCAGGTGATGCTCGACGGCGGACGCCTGGAGGTGCACGACGCGCTCAGCGCACAGCTGGCGCGCACGCTGCTCGACGCGACCGTTGCGCATCCACGCCCGCCCAGTGGCCCGTCGCACCGCGACGTGACGGTGGTAATCCCAGTGCGCGACAACCCCTCCGGGCTACACCGACTGGTGGCGTCGCTGCGCGGACTGCGGGTCGTGGTGGTGGACGACGGATCGGCGACTCCGGTGATGCAGGGCGACTTCACTGACATGCACTGCGATATCGAGGTGGTCCGGCACCCGCGCAGCAAGGGACCGGCCGCGGCGCGCAACACCGGCCTGACGGCGTGCCGGACCGACTTCGTGGCGTTCCTGGACTCCGATGTGGTCCCACGGCGGGGCTGGCTGGAGGCGCTGCTGGGACACTTCTGTGATCCCGCCGTCGCGCTGGTAGCGCCGCGGATCGTCGGCTACGGACAGGCCGACAACCTGGTGGCCCGCTACGAGGCGGTGCGCTCCTCGCTGGACCTCGGGCTCCGCGAGGCACCGGTGGTGCCCTACGGGACCGTGTCCTACGTGCCCAGCGCGGCCATCATCTGCCGGCGGTCGGCGCTGGCCGAGGTCGGCGGCTTCGACGAGACGCTACAGTCCGGCGAGGACGTCGATCTGTGTTGGCGGTTCATCGAGGCGGGCGCCCGGCTGCGGTATGAACCCATCGCGCTGGTCTCCCACGACCACCGCACGAACTTGCGAGAGTGGCTGGGGCGCAAGGCATTCTACGGTGGATCGGCCGCTCCGCTGTCCATCCGCCACCCGGGCAAGACGGCGCCACTGGTGATCTCCGGGTGGACCTTGGTGCTCTGGATCCTGCTCGCCATGGGTTCGGGGATGGGATACCTCGCCTCGATGCTGATCGCGGCAGTGACGGGTCGCCGGATAGCAACCTCAATGCGCTGCGGTGTCGACACCCAGCCCAGGGAGGTCGCCACGGTGGCAGCGCACGGACTGTGGTCCGCGGCGCTGCAACTGGCCTCGGCGATCTGTCGCCACTACTGGCCGCTGGCGCTGGTCGCTGCGACGCTGTCCCATCGCTGTCGTCAGGCCGTACTGGTGGCTGCGGTGGTGGAGGGCGTAGTCGACTGGGTGAGCCGCAACGGCAATGCCGAGGACGACGCGAAACGCATCGGGCTGTTGTCCTATGTGCTACTCAAGCGTCTGGACGACATCGCGTACGGCACGGGCCTGTGGAACGGGGTGGTGCGCGAACGCCACCTCGGTGCGCTTAAACCGCAGATTCGGACCTGAGTCGCCGTCTTGCACAGCGATGTGCTGATCGTTGGTGCCGGCAGTGCCGGATCTGTTCTCGCCGAGCGGCTCTCAGCGGACTCGAACTGTCGGGTCACTGTCGTGGAGTCCGGTCCCGGGCTCACCGACCCTCGGGTGCAGGCGCAGATCACTGACGGCCTGCGCCTGCCGATCGGTGCCGCCAGTTCGGTCGTCGCCCGGTATGCGACGACCCTGACCGACGATCCCCGGCGTACCGCGCAGATCATGCGCGGCGCGGTGGTAGGCGGTTCGGGAGCTATCAACGGCGGTTATTTCTGCCG
>JAOPWF010000093.1 GCA_025965815.1 Mycobacterium sp. | reverse complement strand
CGATCATCGTGAGGTGGTCGCGCGCTCTGGCCTCTACCTCGATGCGCCCCACGAACTCGCCGAACAGGGGCAGCGTCAGGTCGGGGACCAGAAGACCGATCTGCCGCCAGCGCCGCGGTCGACGGAGGGCGCGGGCGCGGTGATCGAACCGGTAGTCCAACTCCTCTATCGCGACGAGGACCTTGGTGCGCAACGACTCTGACACCGGGCGGGGTCCGTTGTTCAGCACGTAGCTCACTACCGCCGTCGACGTGCCGGCGCGGTTGGCCACATCAGCCAGCGTCGGTCGCTTCCCATCCACTCGGTTCTCCTTGCATGCCTTGATCGTGGTGTCGCCGGGCTTTGGATCACGTCGATTGTGACAGTTCCGCTGCCGCTCCATCTCGTTACGCTAATCGATTAGAACAGTTACGAGGACGACACGTGGTGGCAACAAGGGATTGGTGGAGTAGCTGACATGGCATTCGTACGACTCAGTGGAGTCACGTACCTCGACCCCGAACTCGTCCACCAGAGCTACGTCATCTTCACCGGTGCTGATGGCACGACCCGCCTCATCGACCTCAACGGCAGCGTCGTGCACTCGTGGCCCTTCGCCGGCGTGCCGCCCCGAATCCTTGATCCAGCGCTCAACGGCGGACGCATCGGCGACGTGGGCGTGCAGCTGTCCGACAGTGGCGATGCCCGCGGCGGCATCTACGCCAACGGCACCATCGGGCAGCTCGACTGGGACGGCACGTTGGTCTGGCAGTGGGGGAAGCAGGCACCCGGCGGTGCCGCGAGGCAGAACCACGACTGGGAACTGCTCCCCAACGGCAACCGACTGATCCTGGTCACCGTCCCTCGCGTCGTGCCAGGACTCGGTGACGCCGTCGTCGGCGATCAAGGGTTGCACGAGGTCACGCCGGACGGCGAGATCATGTGGACGTGGCTCGCCGGAGACCACCTCGAGGAGTTCGGCTTCTCCGAAGCGGGCTGGGCCGCGCTACGGGAGACCGCCGCCCGCGACCCAGAAGACCCGTGGGGATATCTGGAGATGAACAGCGCCAAGACCCTTGGCCGAAATCGTTGGTACGAAGCAAGACTCGACACCGCATTTCATCCCGACAACATCCTGGTCAGCCTTCGCAAGGCCAACGTCATCGCGCTCATCGACAAGTCGACGGGCAAGATCGCGTGGAAGTTCGGACCGTACTACGACGCCGAAGCGGGATCACAGCATCAGCGGATCACCACCCACGCGGTGCCACGCCCACTCGACCAGACGTCCGGTCAGCACAACCCACACATGATCGCCGCCGGACTCCCTGGCGCCGGAAACGTCCTGGTCTTCGACAACCAAGGCGGCGCCGGGTATCCGCCCGCCGCGATCGGCATCTACGCCGGGTCTCGCATCCTCGAGATCGACCCGGTCACCGAGGAAATCGTATGGCAGTACACGGCCGAGGACTCCGGGCTTCCGCCATGGACGTTCTTCAGTTCGTTCGTCAGCAACGCGCAGCGCCTGCCCAACGGCAACACGCTCATCACCGAGGGCATGCAGGGGCGACTGTTCCAGGTGACCCCGAGCGGCGACGTCGTGTGGGAGTACCACAGCCCCTACGTGGGATACGGCGTGGCGGGCGAACCCGAGGTCAAGCGACCCAGGGTCGCCGGAGTCGATCGGCTCACCTTGACCTCGCTGGTGTACCGATCGCAGGCGGTCCCCTTCGACTGGACACCCATCGATACCCCGCGACCACCGCTCCGAGACATTGACCTGCGCCCAAGGTCCTAATCGACAACGCTTTCCGCCCGCGACAGAAGGTCCACCAATGACAACCGAAATCCACGCAAAGGCTGCCGGTTCGCGATCGCCGACGGTGGCCGGCGACTCCCACCGGCACGCGTCCGGCTGGCGGCCCTCGTCGGGATCGGCGCTCGGGCACTTCCGGACGATCGGCTGGACAATCGCCGGGCTGGTCCTGGCCGCGGCGGTGTGGTCACTGGTGGTGGCAACCGGACGCTTCCCGCGCCAATTGTTCCCCAGCGTGCCGGAAATCCTGGCCGCCGGTCAAAGGCTCTGGACCGACGGCTTGCTGGCCGATGACATCACCGCCAGCTTGCGCAGGGCCGCAGTGGGATTCGCGATCGGCGCCGTCGCCGGAATCGTCGTGGCGGTGATCACCGCAACGACCGCGGCAGGCCGAAACCTGCTTCAGCCCGTCCTGCGGGTCTTCTCACCGATTCCCACGATCGGCCTGGTCCCGCTGGCCATCCTCTGGTTCGGACTGGGGGAGAACAGCAAGACACTGGTGATCGCACTGGGCGTCTTCGTCCCGGTGTGGATCAGCAGCCACGCCGGGCTGGCGAGCACACCGAGGGACTACCTGATGGCCGCGCGATGCCTTGGCGCCCGGCGGTGGCAGACACTGCGCAAGATCGTGTTGCCAGAGGCAGCCCCGGATATCGCCTCCGGTCTGCGGGTGGGTGCCGCGATGTCGTTCGTGCTGATCGTGGTCGCCGAAATGACCGGCACCACCTCGGGTATCGGGTATCGAATCTCTCAGGCGCAACTGTTCTCACAAGCCGATCGACTGATCTTCTGCCTGATCGTCCTAGGCCTCGTCGGTGCGCTCTGCGACCTGCTCATTGCCTCGCTTACCACACCGTTCACGCGCTGGGCGCGAGAGGAGCACTGACATGGCCATCGAAACCCACGGCCTCGTCGTCCGATTCCCGGGCAAGCGACAACCCACCCTCGACCACATCTGCATGACCGTCCCCGACGGATCGTTCGCCGTGCTCGTCGGCGCCTCCGGAAGCGGCAAGTCGACACTGCTGCACTGCCTGGCGGGCCTCATCACACCGACGTCCGGCACGGTGACCGACAACGGCGACACAGTCGACGCCCCTCACCCTCGCCGAGGGGTCGCGTTCCAACGTGACGTGCTGTTCCCGTGGATGACGGTGGCCGACAACATCGAATTCGCGCTCACCGCAAGACGATTGCCCAATGCCGAGCGAGCCGCGAAGATTCGCGAACTACTCGATCTCGTCGGACTGCGCGAGGACGTGGGCAGGCAACGCCCCGCCGAGTTGTCCGGTGGCATGCGGCAACGGGTCAGCATCGCCCGGGTCCTGGCGGGCGAACCGTCCGAAATGCT
>JAOPWF010000072.1 GCA_025965815.1 Mycobacterium sp. | reverse complement strand
AGAAGATCACCGTCAGCGGACGCCACATCGTCATCGCCACCGGTACCAAGCCGCTGCGGCCGGCCGGCGTCGAGTTCGACGAGGCACGGGTGCTGGACTCCGACGGGATCCTCGATCTCAAGTCGATCCCGAGTTCGATGGTCGTGGTCGGCGCAGGCGTCATCGGCATCGAGTACGCGTCCATGTTCGCCGCCCTTGGCACCAAGGTCACCGTCGTCGAGAAGCGCGACACAATGCTGGACTTCTGCGACCCCGAGATCGTCGAAGCACTGCGGTTCCACCTGCGCGACCTCGCTGTGACATTCCGCTTCGGCGAGGAGGTGACGGCCGTCGACGTTGGCGCCGCAGGCACCGTCACGACACTGGCCAGCGGCAAGCAGATCCCGGCCGAGACGGTGATGTACTCCGCCGGGCGCCAAGGACAGACCGAGCATCTCGACCTCGCCAACGCCGGACTGGAGGCGGACAACCGCGGCCGGATCTTCGTCGACGACCAGTTCCAGACCAAGGTCGACCACATCTACGCCGTCGGCGACGTGATCGGCTTCCCCGCCCTGGCCGCCACGTCGATGGATCAGGGCCGGCTGGCCGCCTACCACGCCTTCGGTGAGCCGTGTAAGGGCATCACCCAGCTGCAGCCCATCGGCATCTACTCGATCCCCGAGGTGTCCTACGTGGGCGCGACCGAGGTCGAGCTGACCAAGCAGTCGGTCCCCTACGAGGTGGGGGTGTCCCGCTACCGGGAGTTGGCCCGCGGCCAGATCGCAGGCGACTCATACGGCATGCTCAAGCTGCTGGTCTCCACCGACGACCTCACGCTGCTGGGCGTCCACATCTTCGGCACCAGCGCCACCGAGCTCGTGCACATCGGTCAGGCCGTGATGGGTTGCGGCGGCACCATCGAGTATCTGGTCGACGCGGTGATCAACTACCCGACGTTCTCGGAGGCCTACAAGGTGGCCGCGCTGGACGTGATGAACAAGCTGCGCGCGCTGAGCCAGTTCAGGAACTAGGTCTCTAGCAGTTGTCCTGGAACGTGTTCGGCGCGGCGTCGGCCGGACCGCCGGCCTCCGCCCGGTCCAGCAGGCGGGTGATCTGGTCGTCAAACGGCGGTGAATAGGAGACGGCGTCCTCGCAGCCGCCGCCGTCGAGGCCGCCGATCAGGCCGACGACGCTGGATCCGGTGATCCACGGCGCCCCGCTGGTGCCGTCCACCAGCCCCGAGCAGGCCAGCGACGGATATCCGCCGTCCGTCAGCCCCGTCCTGCCCTGGCAGCCGATGGGGCCGCCCCCCGCGCCCAGCGGGTACCCGGTGACGGCGACCGTTGCGCCCCGCTGCGGTGCGGAAGCCAGCGTCAGCACGCTGCCTGTCCGCGACTCGATGGACCCGCCGCCCGCGCGGCCGACCCGGGCGATCGCGTAGTCGGCGACCGGGTCCTTCGCGAACAGCCAGCGTGGATCGAGGTAAACCGCCTCGATCTTCCAGGTGTTCTCCGGGTCGGCCTTCTGGGCGAAGCCGGGCACGAAGTCCGCCTCGAACCCCTCTGCCAGGCAGTGCGCGGCGGTCAGGATGAGGTCGCCGCCGGCCGAGTGCAGCACCGCGCCGGTGCAGGTGTGCAGCGTGCCGCCGCCGAGAAAAACCGCACCCACCGCCGGGTTGGGCGCGACGGGCTGGGCTTTCTGGGCCGTCGGCTTCCCTTTGGATGACGCGGTGGCCTGCGGAGCGGGGACGCCGGCATGGCCGCAGGCGACCACGACCGCCACCGACACGACCACCACCAGGGCGGTCCGGCCGGCCAGCAGCCCCACCGATGTCCGCATGGCTGCGATCATGCCGGATCTGCCAACACGGGGCGGACTGGGACAAAGCCGCGAGGACCGGGTTCACTTAGGAGCGAAAGCGGGAATCCGGTCCACCGGGTATCGCGTTCGAACAAATGGGTGAGTCCAGATGGCGCGCGCCCGGATGTACGGGACACTAATGTCACGGCACGAAAACACCAGGTGCCACGGGCACCGTGGTGAGGAGGCGAGACCGATGGCCGACGGAAACGAACAGCCCTATCAGCCGGAGCAGACCGGCATGTACGAACTCGAGTTCCCCGCGCCCCAACTGTCGTCGCAGGATGGCCGTGGGCCGGTCATGATCCACGCCCTGGAGGGCTTCTCCGACGCCGGCCACGCCATCCGGTTGGCCGCCGAGCACCTCAAGGATTCGCTCGACACCGAGCTCGTGGCGTCGTTCGCGATCGACGAACTGTTGGACTACCGGTCCCGGCGGCCGCTGATGACATTCAAGACCGACCACTTCACCCGCTACGAGGATCCGGAACTAAGCCTGTACGCGCTGCACGACAGCGTCGGCACGCCGTTTCTGCTGCTGGCGGGCATGGAGCCGGACCTGAGGTGGGAGCGGTTCATCACTGCCGTACGCCTGCTCGCCGAGCGGCTGGGGGTCCGTCAGACGATCGGACTCGGCACTATCCCGATGGCCGTTCCGCACACCCGCCCGGTCACCATGACCGCGCACTCCAACAACAAGGAGCTCATCGCCGACCACCAGCCCTGGGTCGGCGAGGTGCAGGTGCCGGGCAGCGTGTCCAACCTGCTGGAGTACCGGATGGCCCAGCATGGCCACGAGGTCGTCGGCTTCACCGTGCACGTCCCGCACTACCTGGCCCAGACGGACTACCCGTCCGCCGCCGAGGCGTTGCTGGCCGAGGTGGCGAGAATCGGCTCGCTGCAGATACCGCTCACCGCGTTGGGAGAGGCGGCGGCCGAGGTGCACACCAAGATTGAGGAACAGGTCGAGGCGAGCGTCGAAGTGGCTCAAGTGGTGGGCGCCCTGGAGCGTCAGTACGATGCGTTCGTAGCCGCACAGGAGAACAGATCACTGCTGGCGCGCGACGAAGACCTGCCCAGCGGCGACGAACTCGGTGCCGAGTTCGAGCGGTTCCTCGCACAGCAGGATGATTTCAAGGACGGCCCCGATAGCAACCCGGACAGCATCTAGGCGCTACTGGAAGCCGTGACCCGGCCCGACGACGAAGTTGGCGACATTGACGGAGCGAAAGCCCAACCTGCGTCCTGTGCGCGAACTGACACCTTCGTTGCAGTTCCGCACCATCCACGGTTACCGGCGCGCATACCGGGTGGCGGGTTCGGGTCCGGCGTTGCTGCTCATCCACGGGATCGGCGACAACTCCACCACTTGGAGCACCGTCCAGACCAAGCTCGCCCAGCGGTTCACCGTCATCGCGCCGGACCTGCTGGGCCACGGGAAGTCCGACAAGCCGCGGGCGGACTATTCGATTGCCGCCTACGCCAACGGAATGCGTGATCTGCTCGGTGTGCTCGACATCGACCGGGTCACCGTGGTCGGACACTCGCTTGGCGGCGGGGTTGCCATGCAATTCTGCTACCAGTTCCCGCACCTGGTGGACCGGCTGATTCTGGTCGGCGCCGGTGGCGTGACGAAGGATGTCAATATCGCGCTGCGCGTCGCCTCATTGCCGATGGGCAGCGAGGCGCTGGCGCTGCTGCGGCTGCCCCTAGTGATCCCGGCGCTGCAGATCGCGGGTCGGATCGCGGGCACGGTAATGGGGTCCACCGGGTTGGGTCGCGACCTGCCCGACGTGTTGCGGATCCTGGCCGACCTGCCCGAACCGACCGCCTCCTCGGCGTTCGCCCGCACGCTGCGCGCCGTCGTGGACTGGCGCGGCCAGGTCGTCACCATGCTGGATCGATGTTATTTGACCGAATCCGTTCCCGTTCAGCTGATCTGGGGTGACGGCGATTCGGTGATTCCGGTCAGTCACGCCTGGATGGCGCACTCCGCGATGCCCGGCTCACGCTTGGAGATCTTCCAGCGCTCGGGACACTTCCCCTTCCACGACGATCCGGACCGCTTCGTCGAAGTGGTCGAGCGGTTTATCGATTCCACCGAACCCGCCCCCTACGACCAGGACAGGCTGCGCGACCTGCTGCGCACCGGTATCAGCGAGGGCGCCATCACCGGGTCGATCGACACCCGGGTTGCGGTGCTCGACGCCATGGGCTCCGACGAACGTAGCGCCACCTGAACGACGCGACATCACTACGTCGTAGCATCAGCGCATGAGTACCGACGTGACAGTGTTGCGCGTTTTCACCGACTCAGACGGAAAGCACGGAAACCCGCTCGGCGTCGTCGACGGCGCGGCCGCTGCGCCGGCCGACCGGCAGCGCATCGCGACCGAATTAGGTTACAGCGAAACGATATTCATCGACCTGCCGAGGCCGGGGTCGACCACCGCGCAGGCGCGTATCTTCACTCCCGCGACAGAACTCCCCTTCGCCGGCCACCCGACCGTCGGCGCGTCGTGGTGGCTGCGCGATCAGGGCTTCCCGATTCATACCCTGCACGTGCCGGCGGGCATCGTCCAGGTCAGCTACGACCGCGACCTGACCGCGATCAATGCCCGTTCGGAGTGGGCGCCGGAGTTCGCGATCCACCACATGGACTCCACCGATGAATTGTTCACCGCCGACCCGGACGATTATGACGACGAGATGCAGCACTACTTGTGGACCTGGACCGACAAGTCACAGGGGACGCTGCGTTCGCGGATGTTCGCCCACAACCTCGGTGTGCCCGAGGACGAGGCCACCGGTTCGGCCGCCGTGCGGATCACCGACTACCTCAGCCGCGACCTGACCATCACCCAGGGCAAGGGCTCCATCATCCATACCGAGTGGAGCCCCGAGGGTTGGGTTCGCGTGGCCGGCCGGGTCGTGATCGACGGGTCGAAACAGATCGACTGAGCGCCGCCGGCTACTGACGGCGGCTGTCTTAACCGGACGCGGCGAGCCCGCGGTGGGCCCGCAGCGCTTCGATCTCACGTTCGAAATCGTCGGCCGACGAGAACGACCGGTACACCGACGCGAACCGCAGATACGCGACCTCGTCGAGTTCCCGCAGCGGCCCCAGGATCGCCAGACCGACCTCGTGGCTCGGTATTTCGGGTGAGCCCGCGGCCCGCACGGTGTCCTCCACCTGCTGAGCCAGCAGATTCAGCGCGTCGTCGTCGACCTGTCGGCCCTGGCAGGCGCGCCGCACGCCGCTGATGACCTTCTCGCGGCTGAACGGCTCGGTG